>JANMWU010000291.1:0-2027 GCA_031380785.1 Gemmatimonadaceae bacterium | reverse complement strand
AAGGCTAGTTTTCGCGCGTGCGGCTAACCACCCGACTTCTGCTTGGCCTGGTCCTTGGCGTTTCGCTGCTCCTGGCGGCCGTCATCGGCGTGCTTGATCGACGACTCTACGCGCGCATCGGCGAGGAACAGGTGGCGCAGCTGCAGCGTGAGGCGCGCCTGCTCGCATCGCAATGGCGGGTGCGCGCGGACGCCGATGCGATTGCCAATGCCGCCGGGCAGGCGACCGGCCATCGCGTTACGCTGATCGACACATCCGGCGTCGTGCTGGGCGACTCGGAGTTCGACACGCCCCGCCTGCAGACGCTGCAGAATCATCTCGACCGGCCAGAAGTGCGCGATGCAATCGCGCATGGCTCGGGCTCGTCGCGCCGCATGTCGGCATCGGCGGGCGATGAAGAGCTGTACGTCGCGGTCCGCATGCCGCTCGGCGTCTCACGTGTCTCGGTGAAGACGCGCGCAGTGGACGAGCTGTTCGCACGATCGCGCGTCGACATTCTGCTGGTTGGAGTCGGCGCGATCTTCGCGGTCGCGCTCTTCGGCTGGTTCTTCTCACGGTCGATCACGAAGCCGATCATCGAACTGCGCGACGTGGCACAGTCGCTGGCGGCGGGTGATCTGTCGCGACGCCCTGCCCTTTCTGCGCCGGGCGAAGTCGGCGATCTGGCGCGCGCCGTACACCGCCTCGCGGAACAACTCGGCGCGCGATTGGCCACACTCGAAGCCGAAGAATCTTTGCTCACAGAATTGTTCGACTCGCTGACGGAGGGCGCCATCGCTGTCGACTCCAGGCGACAGGTGATGCGCATCAACGACGTGGGCCGCATTCTGGCCAGCGTGGACGGCGAAGTGCCGTTTGCCGTGGACAAGTTGCCCAACGACGAAAACCTGCGCGATGCGCTGCAGCGTGCGCTGTCGGGACAGGTCGTCGAGCCGCGCGAAGTGATGCTGAACGATCGCGCCGTGTCGCTGGTGGCACGGCCGCTGACTGACGGCGGCGCGGTGCTGGCGATGTACGACCTCACACCGATCCGGCGCCTGGAACAGGTGCGTCGCGATTTCGTGGCCAACGTCAGTCACGAGCTGCGCACGCCGCTCACCATCGTCGGCGGATACGCCGAGACGCTGGTGGACGATGGCGACATGCCGGTGGTCAGTCGTCAGGCATTCCTGCAGACGATTCTTTCGAACACGCGACGCATGCAGCGCATCGTAGACGACCTGCTGGATCTGAGCCGCATCGAATCAGGCGGCTGGCGACCGAATCCGGTGTGGTGCCGCATTCCCGATGTAGTGGCCGACGTGATGCTGGCCGTGAAGCCGGCAGCGCAGGCCAAGGATGTCGTGGTGCGGGCCGACCTCGCGCGCGATGCCGAGCGCGTGTTCGCAGATCCCACGGCGTTGCGGCAGGTGATCGGCAACCTGGTCGAGAATGCCGTCCGCCACACGGGCGAAGGAAAAGTCACGGTCGTGTCGCGCCGCGAGGGCCAGACGCTCACGCTCGCTGTCACCGACACTGGAATCGGTATCGCGGCCGAACATCTGCCGCGCATCTTCGAGCGCTTCTATCGGGTGGATCCGGCGCGATCACGCGAGCAGGGCGGCACGGGTCTCGGACTCGCGATCGTAAGACATCTGGTTGAGTCTCATCACGGAAATGTCACAGCCGAAAGCGCGTCGGGGGTCGGAACAACGATCGCGACGACCTGGCCGCTTCCCGCGACAGCAGAGTAGGGGCAACGGGCCACGCGCGCAGACGTGACGTGCTTTGGCCTGCGGTGTGTAGAATTCTAAGCGCGTTCCTCCGGTTCTCGAGTGTATGCCCGCCAGATCACCCCGACGCCACACACCGATAGTGCCGCTGCCCGCGGTGCATGCGCCGCGTATTCCGCGCGGGACGCCGGCGAACGTCTCGGCTGTGAGTTCGAACGGCAGCGATGGCAGCGCGGCCCGCAGTCGCCGCATCGCTGCGATCGATATCGGATCGAATTCAATTCGCGCCATCGTGGCAGATGTGAGCCCGACCGG
>JANMWU010000771.1:0-3276 GCA_031380785.1 Gemmatimonadaceae bacterium | reverse complement strand
TGCTGATCGCGGCGATGCTCGGCCGACCGGCACTGCCACTCATTCTGCACCATCCACTCGTCACACACGCGGATGGATCAAAGCTCAGCAAGTCGCTCGGCGACCGCGGCATTGCTGAACTGCGCGCCGCCGGCTGGACTGCGCCAAGGCTGCTCGGGCATGCGGCATGGCTGGCCGGCCTGCAGCCGGAGCCAGTTGCGCTGACGGTGGTCGAACTGCCGTCCTTCTGGCCGGAATCGCGCCAGGCGCCCGTGCCGCGGGTAGAAGGAAGTACGTTCCCGGTATGAGCAAATCCGCTTCGTACGAATGACTGGTAACTCGGCCCTGCAGGAGCTGTTCGACAGTAGCGGCACAGCGGAATTGGTCTCTCATGGCGTGCGGTACACGGCGACCGCGCTGCATCACGGCGCAGATGACTGGTCGCGCGCGCTGCGTCGGGCTGGAATCACACGCGGGGATCGGGTGATCTGCGCGCTGCCGAACGGCGCCGCATTCGCACAGTTGCTTGTCGCCTCGCTGGCCGATGGCATCACGCTGGTGCCAGTGCCGCCGGGCGAGGATGTGGTGCCACTTCTCGATGCGCTCGACGCGCGGATCGCGCTTGCGCCGGTGTCGAGCCATCCGCATGTGGCTGAACCTGCGCCGAGCGGCGGTCCGCCGCGCGGTCCGATGGTGCCGCGCAAATCGACGGCGCGCACGGATACGATCGCTTTCCTGCTGCGCACATCGGGGACTGACGGTCACCCGCGCTGGATCGCGCTGTCGGAGACCGGCGTGATGGCGGTGCTGCAGAGTCACCTGCCGCTGCTGGACATTGATGGCGGAAGCACATTGTGCGTGCTGCCATGGTCACATGCATTTGGCCTCGTGCTCGGGTTGTTGCCGGCGTTGCTGCGGGCACGTCGCATCGTCACCGTGTCGGACACTGATCGAAGCCCCGCTGCGCTGATCGCAACGGCGCAGGCGCAGCAGGTCACGCATATGAGCATGGTGCCGCTGATCGCGAATCGATTCGGTGCAAGTGAGGATGGCCGCGCGTTGCTGCGGGCGCTTGTCGGTGGTCTGGTTGGCGGCGCATCAATTGATGCCAGCCTCGCCGCGCTGCTCGCAACAACAAAACTGCGCGTCGGCTACGGACAGACGGAGGCAAGTCCGGGTATCATGCTTGGTCATCCGGGTGAGTTTCGCGCACTGCTCATCGGACGGCCGGTGGGATGCGACGTGCGCATCGAGGCAGACGGCGTGCTTGCCTTTCGTGGACCGAATGCCTGCGAAGGGATCTGGCAGGATGGAGCACTGCGAGCGCTGGAGGCGGGTCGCTGGCAGCGCACCGAGGATCTGGTATCGGTTGACGCCGGCGTGTACAGTTTTGTCGGTCGTACCGCGTCGAGCTTCAAGCTGTCCAACGGCCGACTGGTGCAGGCGCCGCAGATCGAAGCCTCGCTGCGGCATCGCATTCCGCGGATCACCGACGTCGTCCTGACGACGGTGAGTGGTGAGGCGATCGATGTGTTGTATTCGACTCACGACGCGACTCTGGTGAGCGAAGACGAGATCCGTCGGGTATTCGGCGGCCTCAGTGCCTACATACGTTCTGTGACGCCGGTCGGGATGGATGCGTGGGTGCGCACACCCAAGGGCGACATCGACCGTCGGCGCCTGCCCGCGCCGCGCTGAGCGAATCGCGACGCATGACCAAGTGCCGCATACCTCGACCCAAGACATGACTTCCGCACCGCTTCCCATCGATCTGTACGGCTGGTTCGATACGCTCACGAGTGAGGAGAATCGTCGACGGCTGGCGCTCCGCGCAGTGATCGAGCGCGACATCGCGCCGGTCGCAGATGATCACTGGGATCGCGGTGAGTTCTACTTCGATGCGCTGTCCGGATTTCACGCACTCGATCCGTTGTCGCACTACTTCGACGACAGCGCTACCAATCGCGCGCTGATGGACGGACTGATTTCGCTCGAGCTCGCGCGCGTCGATCCGTCGATGGCGAGTTACTTCGGCGTGCATGGTGGATTGTGTTCCGGGTCGATCATGATGCTCGGCACCGACGCTCAGCGCGCGGAATGGCTGCCGAAGCTGCGCACCTTCGCGAAGATCGGATGCTTCGGGTTGACGGAACCGGACGTCGGCAGTGGCGTGGCTCGCGGCCTCACCACACGCTGTCGCCGCGACGGAGATGAGTGGGTGCTGAACGGTGAGAAGAAGTGGATCGGCAACGCCACTTTCGCCGACATCGTGGTGATCTGGGCGCGGGACGACGCGGACGGGAAGGTGAAGGGATTCATCGTTCGCACGACGCTGCCCGGCTACGCGGCACGCCTGATGACGGGCAAGATCGCCCAACGCGCGCTGGCATCAGGCTGGATCACGATGGCCGACGTGCGCGTGGCCGAATCGGACCGACTTGCGAATGCGAACAGCTTCGCCGACACCGCGCGCGTGCTGAGCGCCGCACGCGTTGGCGTCGCGTTTCAGGCCGTGGGCTGTGCCATGGGTGCGTATGAACACGCACTGCGCTACGCGAAAGAACGGCAACAATTCGGCCGGCCGATCGCCGGATTTCAGCTGGTACAGATGATGCTCGTTCGCATGCTCGGCAACGTGACCGCAATGCTCGGCATGGCGATGCGTGCGGCGCGGCTGCAGGATGCCGGCCAGGCGACCGACGCCCACACGTCACTGGCGAAGCAGTTCTGCGCGTTTCACTGCCGAGAGACGGTGCAGCTGGCGCGCGAGATGATGGGCGGGAATGGTGTGCTGCTGGAGCATGGCGCGGCGCGATTGTTCAGCGACGCCGAGGCGATCTATTCGTATGAAGGGACGAACGAGGTGACGGCGCTGGTCGTGGGGCGCGCGATCACGGGGGAGAGCGCGTTTGTGTGAGACGCCCTCCAGCGGGCACGGCACCGAGCCAGATGCGCGAACTGTGGCGTCGCCGGAATGTGTTGAGTCGCGGATTCGCTGGCGCCGTTGAATCAAACGGCGGAAGGCCTGCCAGATTGCATGACGCTGTCCAAGTGTCTAAACTTCGTATAAACAGTTCTGGAGCCACGTGTGGCCGAAGTCGAGCTCGATCTCAAGCAGTGGGGCAACAACCTGGGCGTCCGCCTGCCGGCGGCTGTCGCCAAGGCGGCGAACCTTCGGGTCGATCAGCGCGTGCGTGTGTCGGTCAAGGGTCGGCAGGTTGTCATCACGCCTGTCGCCGTCGACCCGCTGACGCTGGAACAACGGCTCGCGCTGTTCGATCCGGCGCGTCACGGCGG
>JANMWU010000793.1:0-9368 GCA_031380785.1 Gemmatimonadaceae bacterium | reverse complement strand
CAACTACCGCATTCAGCGCGAAAGCTCTCGCGTCAACCCGGTACGTCGTCTTCTTGTAGGGAAGCGTCCACAGCGCGACGGTTCCCAGCAGATCGGGGACCGAATACACCTGCGCTCCAGTCGTGACATCAGTGACCGTCAGACTGACGTGCGTTCTGGACTGGCACGCAATCAGCACGGTCGACGCGGTGAACGCATTGCCAGTGAGCGCCTGCGCAACGGATGCGGACACGTCGAGGGTGTTCGTGCACGGAGGCTTGACGCCACTGCCACCGCCACCGCCGCCGCTACTGGCAGCCGGAGCGGCCGCTACCACCTTGGAACTCACTGAATTCTGTAGCGCAACCGGGTCGCTGTTGCAGGCAGCGAGCAAAGCGGTCGCGGCAACGCAACCGAGGACGAGACGAACAGTGGGTGGCATCTGCGGACCTGGCGTGAGGTTTTGACTGGCACTATCCGGCGGCCGCCGGTTGCCAGAGTACACGCAGTTGCACTTGCGATGCCGTGTCTGAACATGTCGTGCGACCACCGCCACGGAACGCTAAGTGGTTGTCTGGAAAGGGTTTCGACTGGCTGGGCGCATCGCGTCCTGCGCGCCCGGTGGTCACATCCTGATGCGGCGCTGTATCAGCGCGATGCAGGTCAAGACATGCAACACAACCGCGTTCGCACGGCGCTTGGCATCGTCAGCCGGTGAACGCGACGGTGGCCGGAGCGCTGTTCACCGCGTGCTCGTGCCGTACTCAGCTCACTGCCCACGCGCCGCGACCGCAAATTGAAGGAAGTATTTGCTCAGATATTCGGCGAGACCGGCTTCCACGCCCTCGTCGAAGAAGACGCGACAGAATTGCTCGCGCGCGCGCAGCACCTCGCGCCGCCGGTGTCCTCGCCATCGCGGATCGTTGGCTGTCAGGTCGAAGAGCTCGAGCGCTCGATCAAGCGCATGCTCGAATCGCGATGTGCGCCCTTGGTGGTGCGCGCGCAGGGCGCGCTCCACTTCACTCCCGACGTTGCCAAGTTGTTCCATCAGGGAGAGAGTGCGCCATCTCCCTGCCGCGAGCGTGGAATGGTGGATCAGGGGGGCTTCGGATGGCGTCGTCATCGCGTGATCAGCGTGTCAACGACTGTCCGAATTCGCGACCGTAACGCCGGATCGTCAACGCCGCGCGTTCGATTGTTGGCCGACGGCCGCACATTGATCATCGAATCGAACTCGATCCAGGCATCGCCGGCCTCGGCGGGGTAAATGTTGATCCCCCACACATCGGCTTGCATGGCGCCATCCTCGAGCAGGAGCGCCTCCTCATCAGAGTGAAGCTCGCCGCCAAGAGCCATGACTCCACGACCGACATCGACTGCAGCCTTCACCATGTCACCGAATCGACGCTGCGCCGCAGCGATGACTTCGGAGAACGGAATCGGCGTTCTGACAATGCGCGGCACGTCTTCACTCATCCATAGAACATAAACGGTAGCGCCCGCGAGGCTTGAACACGGTGTTCATCGCGGCAGCCGATTCGGCTTCAGCTCCCGGACAGCGTTGTGATCGTCGGTTCGCCGCAATCTGCGAACACCAGTCGCACAACGGCCTGCGGACCCGATCCATTCAATGACGCATGCACCTCGCCGGAACGAATGCGCGTTGCGGCCGTCACAGGACAACCCGGATCCACATCGAGCGGCTGCACGGTCGCGATGGTGAATTGCTGCCCCACAACCCCGCGCTGCCAGGTGGTCGAACCGGCCATGCGCAGGAATCCACGTGGCAGCGCCGCGCCGAGCGTGAGTGTGGTGCCGGACACCGGCGCAAACAACGCGTGCCACTCGTCCGTGATGTGCGCCGTGCCCGCGCGATTGACGAGCGTGATGTCGAAACCGTGCTCCTGCAACGTCCCGGCGGCGCTGGCGATCAGGTGGTCAATGCCGTTCCGGGTCATCGTGAACGACGAATCCGCCGTCGCAGCAGCGACTCGCACCGTGAAGTTCCGGAACTGCGCCAGGTAGCCAAACGCCTGCACATCCGGCGGCGGCGAGAAGACCGGGTCGCGCAGCAGGACGCTGCCGGTCACTTCGGTCGTGTCGCCATTCGCCACCGTACGGCACTGCGGCAAGGCAAAGATCATTGTCGCGCTGTCGGGAATGCCATCGTGGTCCGAGTCGTTCGTGTTGTCGGGTGCCGGGCATGGCGAGGCCACATCGGCGGCGATTGCGCCGGTGACGCTCAGCGATGGCGTGTAGCGCAACGCGAGGCCGCTGACGCCTCGCGCTGTGATCGATCCGACAGACGCGCTGATCTCGCGTGACAACTGACCGCCGACCTGCATCGCCTGCTGCGACGTCAGCACAGGCGCAGAACTCGGCGCTGCGACGTCGTGACTGCAGGCGGTCAGTAACGTGACGATTGCGTACCGCGCGGCGGTGGCAGACAGTTTCGAGCGCCGGCTCGAGGTGTTTGACATGGTTGCTCCGTGGCAAGAGTGGCGATTCACATCACACTCACATAGTCGCGATAGCGACTTGCCCATATGACAAGAGTCGCACTCACCCGACGGAGTTATCGCGGCGCGCTGCTTCGAATCGTCTGCAGCCTGGTGCGCTGTTCCGGCGTCAGCCTGTTCTTGATGCGCACAAGCAACGCGAGTTGCACGCGCTTGATCTCGCGCTCAGCGGCAAGCACGCGATCGAGCTGTGCCAACATCTTCACCTCGTCGATCGGATCGACCTTCAGCAGTGCGGCCAGCGCCTGCACTTCGCGCTGGAGCTGCCACTGCAGCTCGGTCGCCTTCGGCTGCGCGCGGCTGATCTCGGCGATGATCGCGCTCCGTTGATCGTCGGTGAGTCCGAGCTCCTGCTGGTGCTGCATCACCAGCTCTGGCGCAAACAGATTGTCGCCGACTGGGTCGCCGCTTTGCTGACCGCGCGCGACGGGGGCGACGGTCAGCGACGCAGCGACGAGAACAACAGCTATGAGTTTCATCGACGGCTCCAGTTCGGAACTCGTATGCCGAGTGTGCCGAACTCACGTGGGTTGGACAGAAAGGTGGGCGTGTCGGTGAGCAACGGATCGGACGATGCGTCGAGCAGAAATGCGGTCGGCGAGCGCCACTCCGACAGCGCGACGGCGGTCGCGGCGTTGGGCGCGTGAGAGCGGCGCACGAACCACCCTGCCCCCGCCACCAGCATCATCGCGGCCGCCGCTCGCCACGCGAATGGCCACGCGACGCGTCGCAGCGCGCGCGACGTCACCCGTGCGCGCGCGTCGCCGAGCGTGCCGTCGAAGGTCGGCGTCTGCTTCGCGTCGTCCTCGCGCCATTCGGCGAAGGCGCGGTGCAAGTCGTCGTCGTTCCACTCAGTCATCGTGCACCTCCGTCCCTTCCAGGAGTTCGCGTAACCGCAGCTTGCCTCGCGCATAATGCGTCCGTGCCGATCCGATCCCGATTCCGATCACCGCAGCCGCTTCCTCGACCGTGCGTTCGTGATAGAACACCAGCAGCAACACTTCGCGCTGGCGCGTGGGTAACTGCGCAAGCGCGTTTGTGATTTCCGACCGCCGCTCGGCCCGTTCTGTCAGCTCCGCTGGTCCGGCGTCGTCGCACGCGAACGACTCCTCGTCGGTCAGCGGCGTGAGTCTGTCCAGACGCACGCTCCGCCGTCGATGCTCGTCGGCTGCTGTGCGCCAGATGACAGCGAACAGCCACGTGACGAATGACGATCGCCCCGCAAAGCGCGCACGGCCATCGAGCACCTTGAGGTACGCCGCCTGGAGGACGTCTTCCGCCTCCGTGCGGTCGCCGTCGCAGCACTGCTTTGCCCACTGATAGCTCCGTGCGTGACACGCCTCCAGTTGCAGGCGTATGTCGGCAGAGTCCATGCGCCACCTGGTAGGTCGGGGTACTGCGCTGTCAGGGTAGTCGTTACGGCGGTGTGGGCATATGACAGGGGTGGTCGGGCGGCCTGACGCTCTATCGCCGCCGCGCGCTCGTCTTCTTACGCCCGGGCAAGCCAACCGACAATGGCCATATCGAATCCTTCAACGGGCGCGTGCGCGACGAGCGCCTGAACGTCCATGAGTTCCTGTCACTCGACCACGCGACGACGATCATTGAAGCGTGGCGGCGCGACTACAACGAGCAGCGCCCCCACTGTGCACTCGGCGACCTGACGCCGCGTGCGTTTGCGCACCGCCCGCAGGGCCATCCAGACGACGATCTGGCTTTGTCGGCGGGAGATCGTGGATGTACAGCAAGATAGGAATGTTTGCTTGATAACACTCTGACTCCCCAAATGATGGATGAAATCATGCCGAAGCAGGTGCTCCTGCAGCTGTCTGCGCAACAATTTGTCGTTCTCGCGGCACCGCCGCTGTGGCCTGGCATGAACTTCATGACAATCATTCCTCACCGTCCGGCCTGACTTCGTGCGCTGACGCAACCGGCAGGCGAGCCGCAATGAGTGGCCCACCGCGCCACACAACAACCGCGATGCCAATGCTCGCCAGTGCCCAAAGCAGCGCGCCGAGTCCGATCTCACGCTTCTCTGCACCGTTGCATGTGTAGTACGTCATACAGTCGCGACTCACGAAGAATGCAGCGACGACCAGGCTCACTACGCCGAGGATCACCGCATTTCCGATGATCATCATCAGTCGCCGCGATGCTGACGGCTGGGGTGAGGCCACCTCACTCGATTGCGCGAAGAAGAAGTCGGACGCATCAGCGCGATCCAGATCCCGGATTCGCACTGATGTATTCGTCAACTGGTCGTGCAATGCGCGATCGCTCACGCCGAAGAATCTGGGATAGAAGCAGAGCGCGTTCAGAAAAATCTTGAATGCGAATCGCGCCAGCGCGCGCCCGAACCCTGGCGCGAGGCCCGTCGCGTCATCGACCACGAGCAGATTGCAGCGACGGTGCCCGAGCGTGGCGCCGGCTCGCCAGACCAGCACTGGCTCATAAAGCACCAACAGCGCGAGTAAACCAACAGCGGCAACGACGCCGGCGCCCGGAACGGACTGCGTGAGCACGAGCGCCACCATGAGGACCGCGACGGCCACCATGCGGACCGCGCCGTCGTAGACAAACGCTCGCAGTCTCGGGGAGAATGTGGCGTACGCGATCGACGCGTGGTCGTCCGGAGTCATTCGGCGGGTTGAGGAGCAGGGTGAATCCAGATTGACCCGGAAACGCATCGTCGATCGGCGGACCGTTGCTGTGCCCATCGCAACTTCCAGCCTGGGATCGCAACGGGTCGGCGCCGGGCGAGTTTTGCCTTCACGACGATTCCGAGCTGCTGGAACCGATACCGAATTGCGACGCAACGCAATGACCACGACACTCCACCAACCGGAAACGCGAACGAGCCATGTCAGCGTCAACACCTACGAGCGTGCCAGTGACAAGCGAGCCATCCTCGGTATCCAATCGCACAGCAGACCCGATCAGGGCGTCCGTCAGGCGCTGGCCGTGCGCGCCGCGCGAGATGCTGACACTGAGCAGGGCGACAAGAACAAGTGCAGGACGCATGGGCAACCGGAGCGAGCGTGGGGGAGATGTCAGATTTCAGGCGAGCATTTCAGCGAACGCACCGCATGTCGATGCGCAGCGGTCGCCGCAGCAGAACTCTGGCGCGCAGGTACGCGCCCTGAGCTCCGGCTGATGCGTTCCAGTTTAATAGGTTGCGTTATGCCACGAGAGTCAAGGGCCGGCAGCGCATGCGCGCGACGGCACCCAGGTGCCGGCATTCCGCTACGCGGACCCATGTGCGGAAATCAGGCGATCCACCTTCCGCACCACCCTGCGCCACGCTGATTCCGCTTTGCGATCCTCAGCGTCAAGCTGCGCCTCAACCTCTGGGGGGAGCTGTACATCCAGTTGCCCGGTTGTGCGCCAGAGGGCTTGCCGTGCGCGTAGCGGGCGATCCACGGCGACGCGTCGCGCGCGGTGAGCGGCAACACGAGCGGCGTGCACCTCGGAGAGCCGCGAGAGTAACGCGAGCACCTCTGGTTCCTCCCATATGTATGCCGGATAGCTGATGAACGGCGTGTCGATGTAGCCCGTCGCAACTTTCGCGCGATACACGTCACGTTCCTGACGCACCCCGCGCAGAGCGATCGCGTGCTCCTGCGCCCGCGCGGCAGCGCGCTCCGCGGAGAGCACTTGACAGAGCGCCGCGCGCAGCTCGGCTTCGCCGAACGGAAAGTCCTCGGGGTCAATTATCGGATCGAGCATGGCGGCGGAGCTCATAGATGTGGACGAAGTGAACTTTACCTGTGCCGGCGAGCACGTCGGCGGCGTGGGGTTCGCGTACCTCGCCATTGCTCTGCTCTCACCACACGTCAGTCAATCGGGAATCGCTATCACGCGCTTCGATCGACCCGTGAGGGGTGTCGGCGCGCAATACAGTTCCAATTACAATACGCTGGTCGTCCCGGGCTACGACTGTGGCAAGGCGCGCAAGGAGAGGGTGCTACTCGTGCACGGGGCGACGCACGCCCACATCGACGAATTCGGCGTCGGATCCTCGACCGTGACCGTCGACCACGAGATCTGCGCGTATGTGGCCGGGGTGCTTTTCACTGTGTTCTCATGCCGCGCTCCAGCCGCGGGACCATGATGGATGGTGCTGGATTTGCGCTGACCGGAGTCCGTCGAGGCGATGTGTTGGATGACGAATGTGCCGAACTGAACAGAAATCACACCGCCGTGAGCATGCTGAAAATTTCCCGACCAGGCGCGGCGGCCACTATCGGACGAGCCCAGCGACGAGACACATTGGCTTTGTCCAATGAAACCGGCCGGCTCACATCTGCGCGCGTCAGGCGCACGTGCTGGCCCTGTGAGTCGATGCGGCAGGCGCGCGATGTGTGCATCCGACGACGGGTGAGCCGACAGACCGCCGTGGTACGAGGCAGTGCTCATTTCCGGGACCGTCAATGTCGAGTTTTGCCTGCAGCTGGTTGTGGTTCCTCGGTGGATTGTTCGCCGGATGGCTCCTTTGGTGACTCGCTGGTGGCGTCACTCCATGCGCGCACGGACGAGGCGGCGAAACTCGGGCATGATCTGGCCGAGTGCCGCGCGACGCACGACGCGCTGGCCGCGCAGATGGAGGAGACATCCGCGCGCGCGGCAACCGTTGGTGCTGTCGCCGCAGCGGCGGAATTCGGATTCACGCCGCGCCGCAACGGCAAGGACGACCTGCTCATCATCGAAGGCATCGGGCCGAAGATCAATGCACTACTCCTCAACGACGGCATCGACACGTTCGCGAAGCTCGCCGCCGCACCGGCGGCCAGAGTGCAGGCGATTCTCACGACCGCGGGCCCGAATTTCCGGCTTGCGAATCCGTCAAGTTGGTCGCAACAGGCCGCAATGTGCGACCGGGGCGCGTGGCGCGAGCTGCGCGAGCTTCAGAATACGCTGCGTGCCGGCGTGGCTCCGGAGCGTGAGGCATGACGCGCAACGAGGCACGCTCAGAGAGCGGCTGGAAGGCGTTCGATATGTGGGCGACAGTCGTCGTTCCTTTGCTGGTCGTGGTATTGGCACTCGGCCTCTGGAAAAGCGGCTACGGCGCGGGTACGAAATCGTGCTGCGGCGCTGTGTCGCCGGCGGTTGCCGCGTCACCGACCGCAGGAGTCCCTGCACCGATACCGTCGACATCGGCACCCGTCGCGGCGCCAGCGGCGCCGGCCATCGATTGCGCCACGATCGTGAAGGGCATCGCGGTAGGCTTTGCAGTGAATCGCGCGGATCTGACCGACGAGGGCAAGCGCGCGCTCGATCAGACAATCACCTGTCTTGGCGCCGGGAAATTTGAGGTTGCCGGGCACACGGATGCCGATGGCGATTCTGCAAGAAACCAGCGCCTGTCGCTGGCGCGCGCCCGAGCCGTGGTTCGCTATCTCACGTCCAGGCGGGTGCCGGCATCATCGCTGACCGCGGCCGGCTATGGTGCGATGCAGCCGATAGCCGACAACAGCACACCAGAGGGCAAAGCGCAGAACCGCCGCATCGTGTTCACGGCTAAGCCCTGAGCGGCGGCGGCGAAAGCGGATGTCGCGAGCCGGGGCCGTCGCCTCGGCTCGCTTCCGTTCGCATCATGACTATCACCACGGCATCGCAACGGCGGTGCGTCGTGGGGGCGTCCTTCCGTTCTCGATTTTTCACTTCTCAATCGCCCACACCCGCAACATCACTACGCCATGCGACGGCACCGTGGCGGCGTACTGACTCGCGACCACTGCCGAATCAGTATGCGCCCACAGATCCCGCACGCGCGCACGAGTGCCATTGATCCCAACACGCCCCCAATCTGCCGTGATCACCGACGCCACTGACGCGCGGTTCAACAACAGCACCGCACGCGACCCGTCCGACAACGGCTTCACCCACACCTGCAACTCACTCGGCCGCGCCTGCACAATGGTGCCCTGTACGCCCAGCGAATCCTGATCCACAGCCAGGACTTCTTTGTTGAGCAATATCTGCCGTGTGGCGGTCGACTGTTCCGTGGAGTCCAGCATCGCGCGCACGTCGTTCCCCGCAATCAGCGGTGCCGCCATCATCGCCCACAGACTGAAATGTGTGCGATACTCAGTGGCAGTCATGCCGCCATTGCCGACTTCCAGCATATCCGGATCGTTCCAGTTTCCCGGACGCGCCAGATGCCAGTATTGTGACGAAAGGTCAACATTCGCGAGCATGCTGCTCCACGTATCACTGATATCGCCCGTGGTGCGCCACAGTTGACCCACGCCAGGCGCCCATTCATGCGGACGATTGCGCCCCCATTCGCAAATGCTGAACACAAGCGGTCGACCCGACGCGGCCAGTGCGTCGCGCATCAGCGCGTACTGTGTTCGCGCGTCCAGCCCTTCTGCATTGCACCAATCCACCTTGATGTAGTCCACACCCCACGCGGCGTACGTCCGCGCATCGATCTTCTCAAACCCATAGCTGCCCGGCCTGCCCTCGCACGTCTTGCGACCTGCGTCGGTGTACAGACCAAACTTGAGCCCCTTGCTGTGCACGTAGTCCGCGAGGGCCTTCATCCCCGCCGGAAAGCGCACCGAATCGGCAATGATCTGTCCCGCACTGGTCCGACCCACCTGCCAGCAATCATCGACGTTGACGTATTGGTATCCCGCGTCACGCATCCCGCTCGCAACGATCGCATCGGCGACACCGCGAATCAGCTTGTCGCTGACGTCGCAGCCGAATCGGTTCCAGCTGTTCCAGCCCATCGGCGGCGTGCGCGACAGCGATGTCGAGCGTGGCGGCGGTGCGAGCTGCTGCGCATGCGCGATGGATGCTGATGTCACGCAGAGCAGGATGGCACTGAGGAGACGGCGGAGCAGTGACATGATTGGATGG
>JANMWU010000727.1:0-7332 GCA_031380785.1 Gemmatimonadaceae bacterium | reverse complement strand
CGCCCACGGATTGCCACCCTCGACCAGTGCGTTCGCCGCGCGCCAGAGATACAGGGAATCGGGCGGCGAGCCGTGCGCGATGAGATAGCCGTGCTGATACCACGTGAATACGCCCGACAACACGCTGATGAGCGCCGCAAGCAGAATCCGGCTGCGCAAGGACGGCGTGGAAGCCGCTTCGGGTTCGCGCACGCTGCTGAAGATCATGACAAGACTGGCGAGGGCACATCCGTACCTCGAAGCCATGCCGGCAGGAATTCCCGCCGAGATTCGAGCCACCGCGGCGCCGGACCTTCATTCGGGCGCCTTAGCACCATGATGAGTGCTGGCAGATAGGTGCCAACCAGCGCGTACGGTTGCATCACCGGGACGTAGTACGCGACCTTTGGCGCGAACAGAAACCAGCCGATAAAGCAGAGATGTCCACCAAGCAGGCTCCAGATCACCTCCCGTGACGATCGGGCGACAAGCGCCAGCGGCAACTGATCGGCCCAGAAGGGCAATTGAGGCACGCATGCCATCAACGCGATGAGTCGCGCTTCCGGACGCCGCCAGCGCAGCAGTGCGAGCAGGATCAGCGCACCGAATCCGCCGAACGTCGTCACTGGCGCGGGATGCGGCACGGTCTGCCGAAAGGGTCCCGTGACGGTGGCGTACCACGCAGCCGGCCAATGCGGCATCACGACAAGCGAAAGACTCAGTATCGCAACACAGCCAATGACCATCGCTCGCGTTGGCTTTGCGAGAACCAGTGAAAGTCCGAGATTTGGTTTGGCCGGCAGGAGAAACGCCAGCATCGGCAGCAGCGCCGCCGCCGTTAGCCACGTGGACCATTGACCGAAACGCAGCGCCATGATGAAGGGCACGCCGCCGCAGAACCAGATTCGATGCAGCCCGCTGCGCGAAACAGCGAACACGAACACTGCCGCACCAATGCCCGAGAATGCGGCACTCCCGGCCAGAAACGGGCCGAAGGAAAACGGAATCCAGACCAGCAGCGCCGGCAACGGATAGTAGAGCGGCTCGATCACGTTCTTCCATGCGGCGAGGTCCACTTCGCCGACCGGCATCGTGCGCCAGTCAACGGGATTGTATGGGTCGCCACCCGCCATGAGGATGCGCGCGCCACGCCACAGGAACAACGAGTCCGGCGACTGCCCTTCGATCAGGAACGATTGGTGCGTCCTGAATGCGTACACTGCGGCTACGACTCCCAGCACCAGCGCGAACATCATGCGCGAACGCAATGCAGTCGGTTCGGGCATGTCGGCGTCGTGAGCGGATCGGCGGGGAGACGGTGATCAGTTGATGCAACATATCCTCCGGTGACCGCTTCCCCGCGAACGCCGTGATCGTTCGCGGCGCGCCGACCGGATAGTTTCCCCGTTGGGCGGCGAGATCAGGCGTCGGCCGCGCACCCTCTACTTTCGGTGAGATGAACGCTGGCGAGACGCACCGCGGACGGGTGTTGATCTTCATCGTCGCGTACCAGGCGGCGCGGCATCTGGAGTCGGTGCTCGACCGGATTCCGCGCGATCTCATCGACAACCCTGACATCGCGATCCTTGTCATCGACGACGGATCGGGAGACGCCAGCGCCGAAATTGCGTCCGCATGGGCTGAGCGGCATCACGCCGCGAATGTGTCGGTGCTGCGCAATCCCGTGAATCAGGGATATGGCGGCAACCAGAAAATCGGGTATCGCCTCGCGGTTGAAACCGGCTTCGATTTCGTGGTGCTGCTGCATGGTGACGGGCAGTATGCGCCCGAACTGCTGCCGCGGTTCATCGAGATCTGGCGCCGCAGTGCCGCCGATGTGGTGCTGGGGTCGCGGATGACCGATCTGGCATCAGCACGGCGCGGTCGGATGCCGCTCTACAAGCTGATCGGCAACCGTGTGCTGACGACGTTCCAGAATCTGGCGACGGGGCGCCGCATCTCGGAGTACCACACCGGCTACCGTGGCTACTCCACGGCATTTCTGCGGAGCGTACCGTTCGAGCTGAATACGAACGACTTCCATTTCGACACGGAGATTCTGCTGCAGGCATTTCACGTGGGCGCCGCGATCGAAGAATTCGCCATCCCGACGTTTTATGGCGACGAAATTTCGCGAGTCAACGGCGTGCGCTACGCGAAGGCGGTGATTGCGGCGACGGTTCGCTATCGCATGCACCAGATCGGCATGCTGTGCGATCTGCGCTACCGGCGGCTGGACACGGGGCGCTACGAAGAAAAGACGTATATGTCGTACTCGTCGCATGCGCTGGCGATGGAAGAAGTCGGGCGCGTGAAACCGGCGCGCCTGATCGACATCGGCTGCGGACCCGGCTTCATTGCGCGGCACTGCACGGCACTGGGGATAGAAGTGACTGGGCTCGATGCGTCTCCGCCGCTGCCCGGCACGATGGCGCACTTCCGGCTGACGAATCTGGAGACCGATCCAACGCCGACGGATGTGATGGAGTTTGACATGGTACTGCTGCTCGATGTGATCGAGCATCTGGCGGAACCGGAAGAGTTCCTGCTCAATCTCAGGAATCGCAGCGTCGCGACATCGGCACCGCATGCCGCACCGGTGTTCGTGATCTCAACGCCGAACGTCGCGTTCCTTGGCATCAGGCTGAATCTGCTCTTCGGGCGATTCAACTATGCGGAACGCGGCATTCTCGACATCACGCACAAGCGGCTCTTCACGCGCAAGTCACTGTTGTCCGCGCTCGATCAATGTGGATACGATGTGGAGCGGGTGCGAGGCTCGGCCATCCCGTTTCAGGCCGTGGTACGCGGACGATGGGGCGCGGTACTGGGCAAGCTGAGTGAGATTGCGGCGCGCGTCTGGCCGAGTCTTTTCGCATTTCAGTTCGTGGTGACCTGCCGGCCGCGGCCGGGCGTGCTGCAGCTGATTCGAAACAGCGAACAGCACCGATTGCTGGACCCGTCAGTCGCCCGCTGGGTTGTCGCCTGCACTCCGGGTGAAGGTCGTGAACCGGCTGACGCATCGCATAGCCGATGAGCACAAGCCCGCCCCTCGTTACATCGGAAGCATCGAAGGAACTATCGATCGGCACAATTCTTCTTGTGCTCGCGGTAACGACCCTCGGGCGGACCTTGCAGCAATCAGGCGGGCTCCTGTCGTCCATCGGCTTGCTGGGCGTCACGGCAGTCTTTATCGAGTCGTGGCTGGCGCGACTCGAGCCGCCGCATCGCGAGCATGGGTTGATGCAGCTCCTGCCTGCGATGTGCGTCGGCGTGCAGGCAGCGCTGTTGCTGATCGACAATCTGGTGGCCGTTGCTCAGCCGTCGGCGAAGGTGGCGTTCGTCGGCGCGGTCGCCAGCGCCAGCGTGGCTGCCGGACTGAGTTTCGTGCTGGAACGACGGCACGACCGACTGCTCTTTCTGATCGCATGCATCTGCCTGGCATTGGCAGGTGTGTGCGTCATTCGCGGGCTGCGGGTGCCACGCATCGACGTGCTCGTGTTTCAGCGGGAGTCGGTTGCCGCACTGTCGCACGCCCTCAGTCCGTACTCGATCACATTCGCTGATCCGTACACGGCGGCGGAGTCGGCACGCTTCTACGGTCGCGGCGTGAGCGTGAACCGCGTGTTGCAGTTCGGTTACCCGTATATGCCGCTGACACTGCTGTTCGCTGCACTCGGTCAGCTGCTCGGCGACGTGCGTTACGCCAGCCTCGGCGCGATCATCGTGGCATCAGGCCTTATCGCCAGCGCGCGTCCATCACGCGCGAGTACGGTCGCGGGATTGTTGATGCTGTTCACGCCGGCGATGCCGATGATGATCTATCACGCATGGAACGAGTCGTATGCGGTGCTGCTGGTCGCCGCGGTCTGGTTCACGCAGTGCCGCGCGCCGCGCCTGCTGCCGTTCGCGGCGGGATTGTTGTTCGCGTCGAAGCAGTACTTCGTCGTGGCCGCGCCGCTGCTGGTGCTGCTGATCCCGCGACCCTGGTCAGTCGCTGCATTTTGGCGCTTTGGCTGGCGCGCGGCACTCGCGGCATCGCTCGTGACGCTGCCATTCGTGCTCTGGGATCCACACGGGTTCATGAACAGCGTGGTCTGGCTGCAATTCAGGCAGCCGTTTCGCCATGACGCACTGAGTTACCTGGTCTGGTTGAATCCGGAGCATCCGGAACGGTTTCTTGCACTGCCATTTGTGTTGTCCGGGCTCTCGTCTGCCTTCCTGCTCTGGCGATCGCGTGCGCGTCCGGTCTCGTTTCCGTACGCTCTGGCGCTTTGCATGCTGCCGTTCTTCGCGTTCAACAAGCAGGCTTTTTTCAATTACTACTTTTTGATACTTGGCTGCCTGGCGTGTGCGATCGCGGCCCAGCCTGAAACCTCCGCTCACCCGATTGCGGACCCGGTCGCGATTTAGACCGAGCGGTTCTCAAAATCAGAAGTCAGCGGAAGGCGACCTTCGGTCAGAGTCTGTCAGCAACAGGTGCCGAGGATGCGACGCTGGTGGCGCGAACAACGAGGTCTCGCAACGCCAAGGGGGCGAAGAGGAGCCCGAGCAGAACAACCGGACCAATCATCAGTCCCCAGTAATAATTGTCCGGGCGGCTGACGATCATCAGCGCCAGCATGAAGCCCGTGGAATAAAGCGTCGCGCGGGACGCGATCGGATCGTCGCAGCCGGCGATGCCGACTATGCAAAGCGGGACGATCACGGCGCAGCACCACAGTGGAAGAAAGATCAGGAAGGTGATCTCATGCACGCTGCGCAGCACAAAAGGCCAGCCGCCAAGCCCCACCCATCCCGGCGAATGCAGATCGGCTGGCACACGAATGGCGGCCACTTGCGCCGCGTGATAGAAAAGTGCGCACGCGCCGATCGCCAGCGACAGCAGCCATGCGCCGGCCTCGCGCAACCGTCGTTCATTCGCGGCGAAGGCGAACATCACCAGTACGAACGCGACGGACAGCTCGCGCATCAGCAACGCCGCCAGGCCACACGCCACACTGGCAAGCCAGGTGCGCCTGCTTTGCAGTGCGAGAGACAGTACGATCAGCATCGACGCCCACGCTTCGTGAAACGCCGCGAAGTACGATGCTGCGTAGAGTGCTGCCATGGTAAGGCTGCCGCCGAGCACCGTCAGCGCCGGTGAGCTGGTTCGGCGCTGGATCGTCCACGTGATCGCGATTGCCGTCAGAAGCGCGATGATCCGGAAGAGACGCACGGCGTACTCGTCGCTGCCGAGCGGCGCGGTGAGCATGGCCAGCGCTGGCGGCCGCACGGTCACAAACGGAAAGAGCGGATACCCTCGCACACGATGTTCAGCAGCTGCAGCGACGTAGTACGAATCGCCGGAACGCATCCGGTGCACGACTGCGCGGTACAGGGCGGCATCCCCTTTCGACGGGTCTGCTGCTGGATTTCTGCTTCGCAATGACGCCGCTGGCGCAAGCAGACCATATACGATCAGCAGCGCCGTCAGCGTGAGAACGAGGCGCGCTGCCCGCGCCGGAATTTCACGAAAGCGCGACCGTGCCGGTCTTGACTCGTGAGCCGCATTTCCGGTCACTCTGTCAGTCCGTTCGCGCAATGGAGCGTATCCATCGTTGCGCAGGCCGCTCGAAATGGTAGTGGCTCAGCAGGCTGCATCCGACAAGAGCAGCGAGGAATGCCAGCAGACTCAATGGCGAGTAGAAGACGTGCGCATCGCCGCCGAACCACGACAGCGCCAGCATGATCAGCAGCTGCAGCGGAAAGTGAATCATGAACGCCGAGTACGATATTTCGCCAAGCCGCGTCGTGCGAGCCAGACGTGCGAAGACTGCAGGACGAGCTGTTTCGGTCAGCGCCAACGCCAGAATCGTAAGTGGGAACAGACCCAGCGTTATGACCAGTGACGACCCGAGCCCACTGAGCAACGCGCCGCCGGGCGTCCCGCGCGTCGCGCACCAGAGGGCAACACCCCATCCGGAGATCGCCGCGATGTCGATTGCGAGGCAGGCGCGCGTGAGTCGTTTTGTACGCAACAGAAGATTGTAGACGGCCCAAACGGTTCCGCCGGCAAAGAAGGATGCCATGCTTACCCCGAGGGTCTCCTTGAAGTGCGCGACGATCAGAACGCTGCCAGCTGCAACTGCAATCATGCTCACAAGTCGCGGCAGCGTGGCGGAGCAGTACAAGAAGAAGACCGCGTACAGCACCATTTCGACTGACAGCGACCAGCTCGGCCCGTTGAACGACATGCCGTCACCGCCATCGGCGATAGACAGCAGAAGACCATTGAGGACGAAACGATATGTACCTCCCGTCGGGTACACAAAATCCGAACCGATCCTGCTCCGGTACGCCCACTGAGCAACAGCCACAACGAGCAGCGTTGCAATGTGGAGTGGCAGCAATCGAGAAATACGCTGGATGAAGAACACCCTGAGGCTCAGAGACCCGTTCGACACCTTGCCCGAATAGAGCCAGAAAAAAATGAAGCCGGAGAGCGTGAAAAACAGCGATACGGCGAGGTAGCCGTAGTCATACATCGGGGCAAGACTGGCGTGCGCCGGAAGGTCTGCTGAGCGGAAGTCAGCGTCGCGCTTCAGGCCGACGAAGAAGAAGTGCTGCCAGTGCCACAGCACAATCGCAATAGCGGCGACGCCGCGGGCGAGGTCGAGCGAGTGCAGATGCGGCGGCGGCAGCACTTCGGGCGTTGCACGCTGAGCGCTGGCCACCCGCGCCCCCAAAGAAGATCCACTCACCAATCCGTCGGCCGATAATCCTTCAGGAACTGCCCCCAGACATGCTGGCCCGTATTCACACCATCAATGATGGGATCGAGTATCCGCGCGGCACCATCCACGATGTCCAGCGGCGGATGGAAGCGATGCTCGGCGGTCTTCCGCGCTGCGATCTCTGCCGGATCCTCGTCGGTTATCCAACCGGTGTCCACGCTGTTCATGTGGATGCCATCAGTGAAATAGTCAGCCGCTGAGGTGCGCGTCATCATGTTGAGCGCCGCCTTGGCCATGTTGGTGTGCGGATGACGCGTTGTCTTGAAGCGTCGATAGAACTGGCCCTCGACCGCCGACACATTCACAATGTGCTTCTCGCGGCCGGGTATGCGGAGCATGAGCGGCTTGAGACGCGCGTTGATCAGAAACGGCGCCACCGCGTTCACGAGTTGCACCTCCAGCAACTCCACACTGGGCACCTCATCGATCTGCAATCGCCAGCTGTTGCGGTCGCGCAAGTCCACCTGCTGAAGATCCTGATCGAGTCGGCCGACAGGAAACAATGCCTGCTGCGCTTCGTGCTCTTCGTCCAGCAACTTCACCTGCGAGAGTTGCGCGGCGTGAGTGAGACCGACGG
>JANMWU010000642.1:0-1797 GCA_031380785.1 Gemmatimonadaceae bacterium | reverse complement strand
GTGTTTCTGCCGGCGCACGTTCTCTCGGCCCTGATCCGCGAGCGCCGGATCACGTCGGTCGCGCTGACAGACATGTACCTCGCGCGCCTGAAGCGTCTCAACCCGACGCTGCTCTGCGCCGTCACCATCATGGAAGACTCCGCAAGGCGCGAAGCGGCGGCGGCCGACGCGGAGATCAAAGCCGGGAAGTACCGCGGACCACTCCACGGGCTGCCGTATGGTGTAAAAGATCTGTTCAATACCAAAGGCGTACCGACCACCTGGGGCGCGCAGGACTTCGCGGATCGCATCATCGATGAGGATGCCGAAGTGGTGGTGCGACTGCGCAACGCCGGTGCGGTGCTGATCGCAAAGCTGGCGACAGGACTCTTCGCGCAGAACGACCAGTGGTTCCGCGGCCGCACCAACAATCCGTGGAATCTGGTGCAGGGGTCGAGTGGCTCGTCGGCCGGACCGGCATCGGCGACGGCAGCCGGCTGCGTCGCATTCGGCATCGGCACCGAAACGCAGGGTTCGATCGTGTCGCCGGCGGTGCGATGCGGCGTGAGTGCGCTGCGTCCCACGTTCGGACGCGTGAGCCGACAGGGCGGTATGGTGCTCGCCTGGTCACAGGATCGCGTCGGACCGATCTGCCGCACGGTGGAAGATTGCGCGATGGTCTTCAACGTCATTCACGGCGTGGACGAGAAAGACCCATCGACAATCACTACGCCATTCCACTTCGATCGTCATCTTGCCCTCGCATCACTGCGCGTCGGTGTCGATGCAAACGCGCCGAAGGAACTGGTCGACACGCTGAAGGAGCTTGGCATGAAGCCGAAGGACATCGGTGCACGCCCCACCGTGCCCGGTGTGGGGCAGGGAAGTCTGAACGTCGAATACGCAGCGGCGTTCGACAGCTACGTGCAACGCAAGGCGAAAGAGATTGGTCTCGATCTGACGACCTTGCCCGAACCGCCCAAGGCGGGCACAACGCCGACGCCCGTCGCGTCGCCGCCGGCAACAGCGACACCTGCGACACCCGTCAGTCCGATGGCCCCCGCCGACTGGAATCCGCGCTTCGTTGCCGGCCGCACCGTGCGCGCCTTCGACTACGTGCAGAATCAGCGCCGCCGCTACATGCTCGTTTCAGCATGGGGCGAGTTCATGAAGGATCTCGATCTCTTCATCGGGGGCCCCTTCGCCGACGTTGCACCGAACGCGCAGACGGGGCATCCGTGTGTGGTGCTGCCGTACAAGTTTGACGTGCCCGTGATCCAACAGGGCCAGCGCCCCGTCACCACGCCACCGACGCCCGCACCCGAACTGAAAGCGCAGCCAATCTGCGGCGTCATCACCGGCGCGCTCTATAACGACGACACGATCCTCGGCGTGGCGCATCAGTTCCAGACTCACACCGATTTCCATTCGCGTCGTCCTGCGCTCTGAGTTCTGCCGGCGTGAAAGCGGTGAGCTATCGTCCACGCCGAATCCTTTTACTCACCGAGGCGCCCACGCTGGAGCAATCAGTCGATCGCGTCATCATTCGCCCTGCCACTCCCGACGACGCAGGCGCCATCGCCGCGATCTACAATCACTTCGTTCGCGATACGATTGTCACGTTCGAAGAAATTGAGATAGATAGCGATGAAATTGGACGGCGGATGCAGTCGGTACGGGCGGCATCGCGCTGCCGAACGACGCCAGTGTCGCACTGCATGCGAAGATGGGCATGAAGCAGGTTGCACATTTCGAGCAGACAGGCTTCAAGTTCGGCGGCGGGATCGACGTGGCGTACTACGAGCGCGTGTTCGCCTC
>JANMWU010000586.1:0-1832 GCA_031380785.1 Gemmatimonadaceae bacterium | reverse complement strand
CCGCCGTTATACGATCCGACGCTCGGTGAACGCGGTTCGGCGCCACGCCCCGTTGACGCACCACCCTGCGAATACCCGGAGCCGTTGATCACCCGGCCCGGCGGCTCCGGCGGTGTGCCTGGCACGATCACGTACGGAGTGCCGCCGGTGACCCAGCCGCCGCCCGTCCCGTACACAGGCCCGAACGGTCCCCAGTACTGTCCATAGCCTCCATACAGACTGTACCTGCCGTAGCCATAGCCGTAGCCAAAGCCATACCCTGACAGGGGGAGGTACATGTCCGTCCAATCGAGCAGACTGCCGTACCCGTTGCCATAGATGCCGAGTTGCTGCGCGCGACGCAGCCGATCCAACTCGGCCCGTGCAGAGTTCTCGGTATAACCGCCTCGACGGCGCTGAAACGGATCGTTGGGACGCGCCACCGGTGCACCGTTCTGCGCCAGCGTGAAGTTCTCCGGGTTCGATACGGCGACCACCATGTCGATCACGCCATCGGTAACACCCGAGGCCTTCATCGCACGCAGGTCCTTTGCGCGCAGCGCAAACTTCTGGCCGCGATCAGCGATCCAGGCTTCGACAATCGGCGAGTCGAGATCCTTCGAGGCATCGACGACATCGGCCGTGGACACCTCGACGCTTGCTTCCATGCGAGCGGCGAAGGATTGCATCGACGCCGCCGAAGGCATCCGACTCGCAATCGCGGCAGGATACAACGTGCTGTCCATCGTGAGCTGGAACTGCACCACGCGCGTACGAACGGCGCCCCGGGTACGGAGGCCGTCAATGCGCGAGAATGCGTCGGCCTCGCGCATCGCGATCATCCCGCTGGCCGCCTGCTTCACGCCATCGGCGCAGGTAAACTCGGAGTTCGTGTAGAGACGGCGCTCATCGAGCGACCAGCGCGCACTTTCCCACCCCTTGCATCCATCACGCGTCCGCGCAATCCGGCCACCGGTCACCGAGATCGGAATTGTGCTGACAATCGAGTCGCGCACCACCGTCACGAAGTCCACTGTCGATGCTGACGATGTCGGCACGACGCACACCATCGGGCCTGACCGTCCGGCGGTGAACGACGCCCAGCATCCAACGTACGCACGCCAGTGTTCGTCGATACGGACGTTGCTGTCGCGCTGTGCGCGCACTGGGCTGGCGGCCAGCAATACGCCGGCGGCGAGCAACGCACTGCGCATCTCAAGTCTGGTCATGATCATCATCTCCTACATCCGGAACGTGAGGCCGATCGTGGCAGCAGTGCCAGACAGGTCGATCTTGCCGAATCCTACGAACTTGCTGTCGGGTGTGTCGAGCGGCGCGCGCGCAAGTGAATAGCGCAGGTCACCCGTGAGCCAGACGCGCGTGGTGAGCCTCATGTCGAGGCCAAGATTGGCGTAGCCCATCGGGGTCCACGAGCTGGCGCTGTATTCCTGCTTGAAGACATTCAACGTCTGAAAATCGACGAAGTCGCCGATCTGCGAAAACGTGTAGTTCATGAAGCCGGCGCCGCCACCCACCCACGGCGTGAAGCGCGCCGGGATCCAGGCGAAATGTCCCAGTCGCTCTTCCGGTGCCTTCAGCGCGTAACGCACGCCCATCGTGACGGGAATGCGGAGGAGACGGGTCGTCTGCTGGATGGGCTGATCCTTGTTATCGACGTACTTGCGGAACTCTGATGGTGCCGATGCCGTCGACGATCCCGCCGCGAACACCAGCTCGGCGCGGTTGCTGAATCGGAGGCCGACATCGACCTGATAACCCGGCGCCAGAAAGTCGCCCTTGTTGACCGTGAGATTGGTGGTCGTGAAGGTCCAGATGTCGCTGGATGCGGTGGG
>JANMWU010000774.1:0-4612 GCA_031380785.1 Gemmatimonadaceae bacterium | reverse complement strand
TCGACATTCGGATTGCCCGTGCCGCAGGCGGCGAGGGTAGAGGCGAGCACCAGAGGAATCAGGCGCAGCGCGTTCGAAACCAGCGTCGGTTCTGAGCGCATATGATTAGCGGCCGGGGTTCGGGGGCGGCGTGCGGGTTTCGCCGTCGTCCAGGATGTGCGGTGACACGAGGATCACGAGGTCACGCTTCTGCTCGTTCTTTCGTGTGGTCGAGAAGAGGCGACCGAGGTACGGCAGGTCCATCAGGAATGGCACACCGCGACGCGACTTCGAAACTGACGTGATCGTGAGGCCACCGATCACCGCCGTCTCACCGTCGGGCACCATCAGCGTGTTATCAGCGCGCTGCTTGTCGAAGATGTAGCCGACATCGGAGCTGGCCAGCGACGCCGAGCTGTTTTCGGCGTGGATCGTCATCATGATCTGCCGATTGTTGGTGATGCGCGGCGTGACTGACAGCGAGATACCGACTTCTTTCAGCTGCACCGTCGCGCGCGGGATGTTGATCTGACCCGTGCTCGATCCACCGGCACCGGCACCGGCATCGAGCACGCGGATGGGAATTTCCTGACCGACGAGGATTTCCGCCTTCCGATTGTCGAGCGTGACGACGGTCGGTTCTGCCTGCACGTCGGCGAGCGACGATTCCTGCAGCGCCTGAATGAACGGTGTGAGCGAATATTTTCCGACTGCGGCCGAGAAAATCAGGTTGAGGGCTGGGCTCGAGATGCTGCTGTTGGCGTTGGCGATGGCCGAGATGACGTTGCCACCGAGATCGACACGGTCACCGATGACCGGCTGCGTCACCTGTCGGAAGGCATCCGGCACACCGTCACCGTTGCGATCAATCGGGATCTGCGAGACCACTTCCTGGCGCGGGATGACGCTGTTGAAGAACTGGCGAGCGGTACCGATATCGTACGTGATGCCCATTTCCTGCAGGTTGGTACGATTGACGAAGATGATCTTCGCCTTGATCGCGACCTGTGGCGTGCGGCGATCGATGGAGCGGACGTAGCTGATCACGTCATCCATGCGGCTGGAGACTTCGCGGATGAGCAGCGAATTGGTCGCGCTGTCGGCCTGCACACTGCCGCGCACCACGCACCCACTCGGCACCGCACCCGGCAGCGCTGCACCACCGCCACCACCCGACGTCGGACCACCGGCACCGGGGACGCAATCGCGTGTGAGCAGACCGCGGACGGTTGTGGCGAGCGACGTGGCGTTGGCGTAGTTGACGCTGACGACCTGTGTGGTGAGTGGCTCGAGCGACTGCTTGTCGAGCATGTTCTTGTAGGAGTCGACGATGATGATGCCGTTCGGCTCCTCACTGGCGGCCAGACCCTGAGCGCTGAGGATCGCGGACAGCGCCTCGTCCCACGGCTTGTCCTTGACGTCAGCGGTGATGCTGCCGGCGACATCCTTGCCGACGATGATGGTGCGGTTCGCGAAGCTGGCGAAGGCGGCGATCACGTCACGGATGTCAGCTTCCTGATAGCTGACGGTGATGCGCGGCTTGGGCGGCTTGCCCGCCGATGTTGCGGGGGTGCCGAGCAGTGCGGGTTCGGGTGTCTGATACTGTACCCGCGACTGTGATTCACCCGCGGCAGCGCGTGCGCTCGACACGGTCGAGTCCATGACTGCAACAGCGGCCGTCTCACGCGGAGCTGCCTGTGCGACGCGCTGCATAGGCATGGCGTCGCCGGTGCTCCACGCGGCGGCTTCGGAGCCACCGGCGAGTGCGATGCGGACTTCGTTACCACCGGAGAGCGTGTAGCGTGAGGGGCCG
Organism: Gemmatimonadaceae bacterium; assembly: GCA_031380785.1. GTDB lineage: Bacteria > Gemmatimonadota > Gemmatimonadetes > Gemmatimonadales > Gemmatimonadaceae > JACMLX01. The sequence goes on along the minus strand of JANMWU010000774.1, from coordinate 2,820 downwards.
TCGACGTCGATCACAACGCGCACGATGTCGGGGCGGTACTGGGCCATGCGAATGTTCTGCACCGGGCCGCGCGCCTGACCGTCGTAGGCCCGACCGCCGAGAGCGCCGAGGGTGGCACCTGGCAGATCGAGCACGATGCGATTCGGGCCCGCCAGCGTGAACGCTGAGCGCGCAACGGAATCGGTGAGTGTGACAGCGACGATGGTGCCGCCGGTATTGGATTCAACGCGCACGCCACGAACAAGCGCCTGCGCGGTGAGCGTCGTTGAGAACGCCGACGTCGCGGCGAACACCGCGACCCCGGGTGCAGCTACGCGATACCAGCTGCGCAGCAGCGGAGAAACGTGCATCCGGCTCATCATGGTGCCCTCGTCGGCGTGATGGTGCGGGTCGAATCACCCATGGCAATGCTCTCCTGCCGGCTGATACCGAATTCGTCGATCGAGAAGACGACGCGACGTGGTTCGATACTGGCCACGCGCATGCGACCGAGCGGCTGCCCGACGCGTACGCGGTACTGCTCCTTCGTCTGCTTGTCGCGGAAGATGGCGATCGACTGCGATCCGGCGGCGTTGTTGTGTGCGGCGTAGGCGATGCCGACCAGAGACAGATCGGCGATCGTCGGGCGCAGCACACCGGTGGTAGCGAGCGACACGAACGGATCGCGGCGGCCGCCGGATTCGTATGAGAACACCTCGCGTCGATACGAGAGCTGTTCCTTGCGAGCGAGTGAATCCTTTTTCGCCGCCGAAACGGGGCCGGTGTGCGTGCTGCCGTTCCGGGCCGGCGCGGCTTCAGCGCGGGCGTAGGTCTGTTGTGCGGCGAGCGGCAGTGCGACAAGGCACATCGCAGCAGCGGCGAGAACGCGAGTGGACGCGTACATCACGGCGTGGTACCTCCGCGACGTGATGTCGACGTCGGCTCACCGCCGCGTGCGACGTATGTCTCGATATCGAACTCGGTCGAGATGGGCGCTTCGGAGGCCGGCATGCGACGGCGCGTTCCGCTGCCGACCTGCGGTGCCTGCGGGCCGTCGGCCATCTTCATCTTGAGCACCATCGGTGTCACGATGCGTGGCAGGGAGCCGACGTTCGTGAGGAATTCGGTCATGCTGTTGTAGCCGCCCTTGACGATCAGGCGATAACGATGGGCGTCATATCCTTCGCCGCCGCTGGCAACGGGCTGCGGCGTGACGCTGGCGATATCGAGTCCAACACGACGGGCGGAGTTCGAGACCTGCTCGAGCAGTCCCGGCACTTCGTTGACGGTGGGCACGAGCTGACGCATGACGGCGAGGTTTTCAGCGTACCGCGCGGCGTCTTCCTTCAGCTGGCGAAGATTGCCGGCTTTCAGCTCGTTGGCGGCCTTCGCGTTCGCCGCCGTCAGCACGTCCACGTGGGCGCCCTGTTCGGTGATCGTTTCGGATTTCGGCGTGAACACGTACATGAAGAACAGGACACTGAGGCCGATTGCGAAAATGATCACGGCCATGAGAGACTGTTCGCGTTTGGTGAATGAGTTCAGCATGTCAGCGCACCGACAAAGTGATCGGGACCGTTGTCACGGCCGCCGGGTCCGGCTTCTGGTATTGCACATCGAGCGTGAATTCGGTGACTTCGCGATTGTCGATCAGCATCACGTTCGACTTGTTGATCGTGACGTTCTGCACGAACGGCGAGCTTTCGAGCACGCGCATAAAGCGAGTCAGGGCCTGGATGTCGACGGTGTTGCCGACGATCTGGAACGAGACCTGCGGTTCAGCCGGCGGCTTTGCTTTCGGCGTCGAATCACCGGCCGCCTTGTGTGACGTATCGCGCTGCGGCAGGACGGCCTTCGCGCTCATCTGGGTGATGGTCGTGATCCAGGTGTACGGCGGCAAAGCGCGACTGACTTCATCGAGGATGTGCGGCCACACGTACCGGCTGTCATCGATCTGCTGAATGATGCCAAGCTGCTTGACGAGTGAGTCGCGCCGTGCGATGACGGTCTTGCGCTCGCCGATGACGGCCGAGAAGCGTGCCGAGTCGGCGAGCTCCTGCTGGAGGCGTTCGTCGATGGATGCCAGCTGGCGATCCTGGTACCAGAATCCGCCACCGACGCCGAGGACTGCGAACGCGACAGCGATGCCGGCGGCGGCCGTGATCATTGGGCGGGCCGGAGCTGGCGCGCCTTCGTCGACGACGGAGTCCTGCGAACCCTTGCGCTGGAATCGCGCGAGGAACGACAGGCCGTTCGACTTCTTCTTGCCGGCGCCTTCGCCCGGACTGAGGAGGTTGATTTCAATCATGGGTCAGCGCCTCAGGCGACCTGGCGGAGTGCGAGTCCGACGGGCAGCACGAGCAGTGACGCCACTTCATCGGCGTTCACGTCGGCCAGCGCACCATCAGCCACAGCGAGATTGAGCAGCGGGTTCACCGGACGCACCGGGATGCGGAGCAGTCCGGCCAGGCGTTCGGCGAGACCGGTGACGCGTGCGCCGCCGCCGGCGATGTAGACCTCGCGGATGGGGCGGACGGTGCGTGAGAGCGACTGAGCGACGGTGCCTGTGCGCTCAATTTCCTTGGCCAGTTCTTCACCGCGGCGGTGCACGACGTTGTCGAGTGCCGGTGTGGTGGTGGCGGCGACCAGTGCGGAGTCAGCGTCGTCGGCGGTCATGCGCGCATCGCGCTGCAGATCTTCGCGCAGACGGCGCACACCGACAGTGTTGTCGCGGGTCAGGATCGGGATGCCATCATCGAGCACGCTGACGTTGCAGACATCGTTGCCGATGTTGACCAGCGCCACCGTGCCACGCATGGCATCGGGGTGATTGAATTCGAA
>JANMWU010000536.1:0-3772 GCA_031380785.1 Gemmatimonadaceae bacterium | reverse complement strand
ATCACCGGCACCCACGCGTCCTGATCCCACGGCGAGCCATGCATCGCAATTCGCACTCCGCTCGGATAGTTGTAGCGATCCAGCGTGGTTACGAACCGCATCACGCCGCCAGGCACGTACATGTGCAGCCAGCGCCGCGCGATCACATCGGTCACGGTGTCGGCTTTCAGCAGATCACGGAGCATATCCACCCGATTCACTCCGGGGATCGCACGCATCTGCGCCGCCAGCGCACGCGCTACTGAATCCACCGACAGCTTCGCCTTCACGAACGACGCCGTATCGCCGATCATCAGTCCGCCATCGCCGAGTGCCACCTGATTCGTGTCCACGCCCAGCGCGGCGAGGCGGTGCAGCAGCGAGTCGAATGGTGGCGTGATATCGGCGAAGCGCGCACCGGGATTCGGCGTCACGGCAGACAGCACATTCGGAAATGGCGACATTCCGTGGTCGCCGGTGAGTGTGAGGATGATCCGCGTCGAGTCGCGGATTGCAAACAGCGAATCGATGAACACGCCCAGATAGCGATCGACGCGCAGCATCTGGTCGTGCAGCTCCTTTGAGTCGGGGCCGAAGCGGTGTCCAACGGCGTCAGTCGTCGAGAGCGAGATGTTGAGCAGGTCGGTGCGCTTTGGATTCGCGCCGAGTTGCAGCTGCTTGAGCCCTGTCAGTGCGAAGCGCAACGTCAGCTCGTCCATCACCGGAAAGTTCGGCAGCATGCCCGCGGCCATCGTCGAATCTTCAGAGATCACATGCGGAAACATGAACTCCTTTCCCATCGCTTCCACCGGCACGCTATCCGGTTCCGCATATGCGCTATCGGCAAGCAGCGGCGTCCATTTCCAGCCGGTGTAGTCCAGCGGATGCTGCGCGGCGTTGAACCCGGTGACCCATTTCGGCAGCTCGCTGCCGTAGTACTGACTCTGCGTGAAAGTGCCGTTGCTCGCATACCAGTACACATCGCCCTTCGACTTGCCGATCGGGAGAATCGCTGCGCGATCCTTGCGCGAAACTGAGAGAAAGCGTGTTGCACCGTTGCTCTTTTTCATCCAATCGAGCAGCGTCGTGCCGCGAAACCGGAATGGCGACGCGCCGGGATCCTTTGATCCAATCAGCGGACTGCCCGGATCATTCACACCGGCGCTGTTGGCGGCGATGCCGGTGTGCACCGGAAACCGCCCCGACATGGTTGCGGCGTGACCCGGTGCCGTTTCGGTGTTGGCATGATCCTGAAACGCATTGGTGAAGTGCGCGCCGGCCACGTCAAAGCGGTGCAGGCCGCCGGTGAACTGACGGCCGAAGCGCGTGAAATAGTCGCCCCGCAGCTGGTCGATGGTGATGAAGACAACCAGCGTCGGTTTTCCCCGTGCTGTTGGCCCGGTGGCGGACGCTGATACCTGGGCATGGGCGCACGCGGTTGCGCCGGCCAGAATCGTGACCGCCTGCACGGCGGCGAGTGTGCGTCGAAGCATGCAGAACTTTACACCGCGGCGCCGCGTAGTACGCCCTCCCGGTTGCCCTTCCGCGGTGAGACCCCCAGCTTCGCCATCCAGTGTAGCGTCACTGAAGTTCCTTGCGTAAGACACGCCTGACTGCCAGGAAGCTTCGGCGACACTACACCAGGTCCACTCCTGCCCCGTGCCGTCGATGACAGAACAAGGCACTCAACGCCCGCTTCTTCGCCTCATTCTGCGCACTGTGGCGTGGTATCTCGCGTCCGCCGGCGCCTGGTGGCTGGTCAAGGAATACGCCCCACCAAACTGGGGTGCGTTGGGCGGCAATGAGCTGAACGATCTGGTGGTCGGCATGGGGAAGAGCGAGATCCGCAACAGAGCGCAGCAACCGGGGCCGGCGCTCGTACCAACAGTCATCGCGATGCTCGCTGCATTCGCGACTGCGCTGCCAGTCACCTGGATCTACACGTCCGCCCGACATAAAAAGGGATACCAGCAGTCGGTTGTGCAGACGCTGCTGATTCTGCCTGTCATCGTTGCCGGTACCGTGGTGCTGGTGAAGCACTCCGTCGCGCTCGCGTTTTCACTCGGCGGAATCATCTCGGCGGTCCGCTTTCGCACGACGCTCGAAGACAGCAAAGATGCCGCGAATGTGTTCGTCGTCACGGGAATCGGACTCGCGGCGGCGGTCGATCCGCCGGTCGCGTTCGCTGTGTCGGTGATGTACAATCTGCTGACACTCATCCTCTGGTTCACCGACTTCGGTCGCGCGCCGGCACTTGAAGGCAAACAGGCGGGCCAGCGGCTCGATCGCGTGTTGCAGAGCGCAAATCGCACTGGCATGTTCGTGGCCACGCTGGACGATCAGGTGCTGAAGGATCTCGCACCGGAGCAGCTCGAAGCGCTCGCCGATCGCGCCTGGCGCCGGCGCAAGCGCAACGCTCCCGATGCGGCCGAAGACGAGCGTCCCGACTATACGCACATGCTGCGCGTGCACACCGGCGATGCCGAGGGCACGCGACCGGTCGCCGAGGCGGTGTTTGATGAGCTGTTCTCGCGCTGGAAATACATGGGCAAGGCGAAAACGGCCGATGGCCTTCGTGCGCTTGAATACGGCGTGGCCATGAACGAGGGTGTGACGCCTGGGCTCGTCAGCGACACGCTGCGCGCATTGCCGCGCAGTGATATCCGCAACGTGGAGATGAAGAAATGATGCGGCGATCTGCACCGTCAGTGATCGTGCTGTCACTGCTCGCCGCCGGAGCGGTGCGCGCGCAGGGACTTTTTCGCGACACCACGGCACTCGAAGTCACGATCGAGACTGACCTCAAAGCCGTGATAAAGGATCGCGACAGCACCAAGTTTGCTCCACACGCCGCAACGCTCACGTATCGCGACGCCGGCGGTGCATCGAAAACCTTTCCGGTCACGCTGCGCGCACGCGGTCATTTCCGCCGCCAGTCGCGCAACTGCGAGTTCCCGCCGCTCAAGCTCGAGTTCAAGCGGGCTGACGCGCACGAGACGCTGTTCCAGGGCAACTCGACGCTCAAGATCACCACCACCTGTCGGCCCAGTACCGCCGAGTATCAGCAGTACATCCTGTCCGAGTACGCGCTGTATCGGGCGTACCAGCTGGTCAGCCCGAAGTATTTCCGCACCCGGCTCGCACACATCACCTATCACGATGCGTCGAAGGCCATGGGCGATGTGGTGTCGTGGGCGTTCTTCATCGAGAACGACAAGGAAGTCGCAAAGAAGTTCACCACTGAAATCGTCGCCACACGCGGCGCGCTGTTTCAGGACCTGGACGCCACTCAGCTCGCGATCACATCGTTGTTCGAATACATGGTGGCCAACACCGACTGGTCGATCAGCGGCCTGCACAACATCTCGCTGATGCGCGATACCATCGGCATTTACCCTGTGGCGTACGACTTCGACTGGAGCGGCGCCGTCAACACGCGCTACTCATTCCCTGACGCGCGACTTGGTATCCGTTCCACCACAGATCGACTCTATCGCGGCCCCTGTCGCACAGCGGACGAGTGGCAGCCAATTCTGGATCGCTTCATCGCGGCCCGCCCGCGCATCGAGGCTATCTACGAATCTCTGTCGGCGCTCGATGCGCGTCGCAAGCGGACGACGCTCGATTACTTCGCGGAGTTCTACAAGACTATCGGCGATGCAAAGACGGCTCGCCGTGCGCTGACGGAGTCGTGTCTGCCGCAGGGGAACTGATCGCGGCGGTACGGAACCGGATCTCCCGCCAGGCGTAATCGCGGGCACAACCGAATTTCCGACTTTCAATTGCTGGAGTA
>JANMWU010000511.1:0-2188 GCA_031380785.1 Gemmatimonadaceae bacterium | reverse complement strand
GTCGTGTACAAGGCACTGGATCGCGAACTCGGCGAGATAGTCGCGCTGAAGACGCTGCATGCTGACACCGTCACAAAAGATCCGGCGGCAATCGAGCGACTGAAAAGTGAAATACGACTCGCGCGCCGCATCGCCCATCGCGGCGTTGTGCGAACGTTTGATATTGGCACCAGCGATGGCGTGTATTTCCTCACGATGGAATACGTCTCGGGCACGACGCTGTGCGATCTGCTGGAGCGCGATCGCAAGTTGCCGGCGGCGGCGGTGTTCCCGATCGGCAAGCAACTCGCGCGTGCGCTCAGCGTGGCACATGATCAGGGCATCGTGCATCGGGACATCAAACCGCAAAACATCATGCTGATGGCGGACGGTACGCTCAAGGTCATGGATTTCGGCATCGCGCGGCTGGCGGTACGCACCACCGGGCTGACCAGGGCGGGCATGGCTGTCGGCACGCCGGGATACATGGCGCCGGAGCAGCTGATGGACGCGGATGTGGACCAGCGCGCCGATCTGTATGCGTGCGGCGCGATGTTGTATGAATGCCTCACTGGCGAACTGCCGTATGACCCAACCAATCCGGCGGTGATGATCGGTCGCATGCTGTCCGGGGCGCCGATACCGGAGCCACACGAAATGGTGCCTGGTACGCCGCGATCGTTGTCAGCGGTTGTAATGCGGCTGCTGGTGGCCGATGCGGCGCACCGCACGCCGAGTGCGGATGCGTTGTACGAGGAATTGACGGCGGCGGAAGCGGCGCGCGGAATCAGCGCACTGACAGTCGCGCGTCCCGCTTCAGGATGATCGTCTTGCGCGCCGAAATCATGGCGTCCAATTCGCTGCCGTGCGGTGAATTCCGCATGCGCTCTCTGTATCGATGCCAGTCGCCGAGCGAACTGATGCCGTAGATGCGCACAAAGTCCCAGCCGTCGCTGACCAGCATGCGCCCCGACTCCGACCACGCGTACAGTCCACGTTCGCGTTCGAACGGGCGGATGAATGTGATCAGAAGTGTCGGCAATCGCTGCTGTGCGCCCGGCGCAACGCGGATGTACTCGAATACCGTGAGATCTGTGGCATCGGTCACCGAGTCACTCAGCGCCGGCAACATCTCAACGAATTGATCGTGGTGCGACTGCGTCATGCCTGACAGCGTAGCGTAGAGTGCAAACGCCGATTGCCCGGCTGCATTGGAGCGGCGCAGCGCGTCGTTCGCGGCGTCCATGCCCGCCATGCCGTCGTAGCTGCTGACGACAACGAGATCGAGCGGCTCCGGGCTTTCCGCTTCGCGGTAGCCGCGGAATCGTCGCAACGGCGCGATGCCGGCGTACATCGGCTTGAGCTGCTTCTCGTAGATCGCGAAGGCGTCGTCGGAGCGGCCGGGCTGGAAGTGGAAGGTGACGATCTGGCGTACCTCGCCGCCGGTGGTGGCGGCGGTGTTCTGGGCGCCGACCGTTTCCCGCGGTGCGACGCTGCACGTGCCCAGCGCCAGGATCAGGATCGCCGCGCTGCTTCCGCGTCGCGATCGTGCCGGGGGCCTGAGCCTCATGATCGCTCGCGAGACGATCCCGCGCGTGAAAAAGGAAGAACCGTTCACTCGTCAACCTCGCGCTCTGATACGGTCCGAAATGAAGTGCTCAGGTACGTTGTTTGCGCCGCTCGGCATGCTTGCGTCACTCCCGCTGCCTACGGCGTGCACATCAAACGTCGACGCGCATGCGAATCCTACGCTTATGAGCGTTCGCGCGCTTGAAGCGCAGGCACGAAAGGAGGCGTTCGCGTGATGCCCGGCAAAATGGGTGCATTCGGCCCGGCCGATCTGACAGTGGATGCGCCGATGCCAGGGTTCATGTATTAGAGTCTTCCTCATGGCAGCATTGGTCAGGCGGTGGTGCACACGTCTCTTTCAGGTGGAAAACTGATGCACGCATATGGTCGTACTGTTCTCGCGCCCGCTGGCCTTTTGCTTGTCGCAACGCTCACCGCGCAATCGCCCGCCCGCCAGACTGAATCCGACGCATACACCCGCTACGAGCTCCTCGCTCCCGGATCGGCAAAGTTCCGCATCATCTATGAGGTGACGGCGACGACCGCCGGCGCCGCGTACTACTTCAATCCGATCCGCAAAGGCAGTATCGCCACCGACGAGAGCGTGATCGATCGCGCGTCGGGCAAGCCGCTGACCTTC
>JANMWU010000458.1:0-4032 GCA_031380785.1 Gemmatimonadaceae bacterium | reverse complement strand
GCATCGGCGGGGCGTGCCAGAAGCTCGGAGGAGGCCACAATGGACGTGGCAATCATCGGACGCATGGCAGGTGGAGACGAGTCGTCGCTGGGCGCCCTGTACGATCGGTGGGCTGATGCAGTCAATGCTCTCGTCGTGCGCATCGTGCGCGACGAGGCCGAAGCGGAGGAAGTGGTGGAAGCAGTATTCTGGCAGGCGTGGCAGCAGGCGGGGCGATACACGAGCGATCGTGGGTTGCCCGGAGCCTGGCTGTTGACGATTGCGCGGAGCAAGTCGCTCGACAGACTTCGGTCATTGCGCCGGCGTCGGGACGAGCAACCTGCAGACGAGTCCATTTTCGACAAGCAGCCAGCCGTTGGCGATCCCTTGTCGATTCTCGATTCGAATGAACGTGCCGCGCACGTTTCACTCGCGCTTCGCCAACTCCCCGACGAGCAGAGGGAGGTGCTCGAACTGGCGTATTTCGATGGACTCAGCCAGTCAGAAATTGCCGAACGACTGTCACTCCCACTTGGTACCGTAAAGACGCGTGCCCGGCTGGCACTCAGGAAAATGCGCGACCGTCTCGATGCATTGCGCGAGGTGGAAGCATGAGCACCCCCAACGAGCGGGACGAAGCGTTCGTGGCGCTGCCTGATCTGGTGCTCGGCATGGTGCCGGCTGCCGAGGCGGAGCGACTGATGGCGATCGTGAATTCTTCGGCAACGCTGCAGAATGAACTGGCATCGCTCCGCGGCACGGCCACTGCGCTCGCGCACGCCGCACCGCCGGCTCCGATGGCCGTGGACAAGAAGGCCGCAATGCGCGAACGGCTGCTCGCGCGAGCCGCCGCCAGCACGACCTCTGACGCCACCGGCGCCGAGGATTCGCGTGCGCCCGTTCCAACGCCTGCGTCCACGCCGTCGCTCAAACTCGAGCCGCGCGAATCACGGCACACGCCGATTATTCGCGAAGTGCAGGTACCGGCCCGCCTGTCGCTGATCCAGCGTATATCTCCGTTCCTGGCCATTGCCGCAGCCGCCGGATTTGTGGTGTCGGTGTTCCAGCTGCAGGAAACGCGTCAGCAGCGTAACGACGTCGAAGCGGCGCTGCGCGTGGCCACATCGTCGGCGTCACAAATGACGACCAGGCTGGCGGTGAGCGACAGTCTTGTCGCGGCGATGAGCGGCGCCAACGTCCGCGTGGTCAACATGGTGTCGACGCTCAAGCAGGCGCCGGGTGCCAGAATGTTCTGGGATCAGCTGGCCAACCGATGGACCATGATCACGCACGATCTGCCGACAGTGAAGCAGGGCCGGACGTATCAGCTCTGGCTGGTCACGGCGAAAGCCGAGAAGATCAGCGCTGGCACGTTCAACACCGACGCGCGCGGTCGCGCAGTGGTGCAGGCGACGTATCCGCTTGCAGAAGCCGATCTGGCCGCCATCGCGATCACCGAGGAACCGGAAGGCGGCTCCTCGCAGCCGACGGGTACGATCCTCGTGGCCGGTGCGGCCACGCGCTGACACTGCAGTGTCGCTCGACGACTTTGCGATCGGTCAGTCCGCCGAGCTGACACGCACGCTGACGGAAGCGGATGTGATGGCGTTTGCCGAAGTCACCGGCGACTTCAATCCGGTTCATGTGGACGCCGAAGCGGCGGCGGCTTCGTCATTCGGCGAGCGGATCGTTCACGGAATGCTGACGGCGAGTCTGCTTTCGGCGCTTCTGGCGTCGAAACTCCCCGGCCCAGGCGCCATATACCTCTCCCAGACGCTCCGCTTCCTGCGCCCCGTCAAACTCGGCGACACCGTCACCGCGCGCGTCGAGATCACCGCGATCGATGCCGGGAAACGGCGCCTGACCCTCTCGACATCAGTTCGCAATGAGCGTGGAAAGAACGTCGTCGACGGCGAAGCGGTCGTTCAGCTTCAGAACTGAACTGCAACTGCCTTATCGCAAGCGCGCTGCGCGCGCCGCAAAAGAGCGAACAGCCGCAAAACTGCTGAACTGCTTTGACGCGAAGACGCGAAGGCGCGAAGCGTTCAGAGCGCGCGGCAGGCCAGGCGGAAATCGCGTCGCGGAATTTTTTGTAAAGTCATCTTCCGGTATCGATTCGTCGCTGCGCGCGATGGCCTTTACAAAAACTTTGCGCTCTCATTCCGATGTTCGCATTTCGCACCGACTGCTTCGCGGCTTCGCGTCAAGCAGTTGCAGTTGCAGTTTTCCGGCCGTTCGCTCTTTTGCGATTCAGCAGTTGCTCTTGCTATCAGCGAACGGACAACAGGAAATCAGACGGTGGTTGTGATGACCTGCTCGACCGCAGTCTGAATCGCAGCCAGTGCGGTCGCATTCTTGAGCGCAGAAAACCCGATGCGCAGTTTTTCGTCAGGCAGCAACGGCTCACGCATGTGCGCGTTGAGCGTGTTGACGAGCTTCTCGCGATCCTCGGCCGAGATCGTTTTGGCCGCCTTCGGCACCAGCTCCAGCCGCGGCACATCCTGCCGGCGCGGCGAAGCCGCCCACACAATCATCTTCGACCCGACGCGCTCGAAGGCAATCGTGCCCGGCGTATCTTCCTCCTCGCGGAAGCGCAGGAGCGTCGGATGCTTGTTGCTCCAGGCGATCAGCGCATCGAGCACCGCCACCAGGCGCGGCTGCTCCACCGCATGTGTGTCTCGGGCGATCGCTTTGACAAACTGATCGCGGGCGGTTGGCAGCGTACGGCTCATCGATTCGTCTCCTCGTCGGTGCATAGCAACTCGACGAGCGCACAGTGGCGGCGGCGCGGAGCGACTCAGCCAATGAATGTACTGCGATGCACCCGCTCAAAGGGTGAGTCGCGAATACATTCTCACTAACAGGGCCCTCACTTGCGCGTAGCAGCTTGAAGCGGTCGTCATGCGGCCGTACATCCGAACATGCCCACCCGTGCCTGATCAACTCCCCATAGCCCGAGTCGCTGATGCCGCGTTTTCGTGCCTCCCTGCTGTTCGCCGCCGCGCTGCTGTCGATCCTCAGTACGCGACCACTTGTCGCGCAGGATTCCACGATCACACCGGCGCCGACGACGGTGCCGCGGCCGCCGCTCGACCCGCGCATCGAACGCCTGAAAGCTGAAGCCGCGACGAAGGTCGAGGCGCGCGCGAAAATGATTCAGGAAATCATCGACGAGGTCTACTCGTTCGGCGAACTCGGCATGCAGGAATTCGAAACGTCGAAGTACCTGACCGGGATACTCGAAAAGAACGGCTTCACAATCGAGCGCAACGTGGCCGGCATGCCCACCGGATGGGTGGCCCGCTGGGGCAGCGGCAAGCCCGTGATCTCACTCGGCTCGGACATCGACGGCATTCCGCAGTCCAACCAGACGCCGGCCACCGCGTACCGGTCGTGGCAGGTGCAGGGCGCACCGGGACATGGCGAAGGCCACAACTCCGGTCAGGCGGTGAACATCGCTGCCGCGCTGGCGGTGAAGGAGATTATGACGCGCGAAAAGATGCAGGGCACCCTCGTGCTCTGGCCCGGCGTGGCCGAAGAGGCGGTGGCGGGCAAGGCGCATTTCGTGCGCGCGGGCGTGTTCAAGGATGTCGACGTCACGCTCTTCACACACGTCGGCAACGATCTCGGTGTGACGTGGGGCCAGTCGTCGTCACTCGCGATCGTGTCGGCGGAATTCCGTTTCAAGGGACAATCAGCGCACGCAGCGGGCGCACCATGGCGCGGCAAGTCGGCGCTCGACGCTGTGATGCTGATGGGTCAGGGGTGGGAGTTCCATCGTGAGCACATGGAGCCGGGGCAGCGCTCGCACTATGTGATCAAGGACGGTGGTGATCAGCCGAACGTCGTGCCGAGCACGGCGTCGATCTGGTTCTACTTCCGCGAACGCGACTACGAGCATGTGCAGACGATGTTCGAAGCCGGCAAGCGCATCGCACGCGGTGCTGCGATGATGACCGAGACGACGCTCGACACCGTCGTCATTCTCGGCTCAGCGTGGCCGGGACATTTCAGCAAACCGGTCGCCGAAGCGATGCAGGCGAATATCGAAAC
>JANMWU010000450.1:0-5775 GCA_031380785.1 Gemmatimonadaceae bacterium | reverse complement strand
GGCAGCGGTCTCACGGGCGGATACAACGCCACCACCATGACGCTGGCGGATGTGGACGGCAACGGTACCCTCGATCTCTACGTCGCAACGTACAAGACGAAGAACGCGCTCGATCGGTACACGCCGCAGCAGCGCGCGTTCGACCAGGTGCTGAAAAAGGTCGGTGACTCGGTGGTCGTCACGGATGCGTGGAAGAAAGAGTATCGCGTCGAAGCGCGCCCGGATCTTGGAGGCTTCATGCGGTCGCAGCGCGGCGAGCCCGACCTCTTTTTCCTGAATGACGGCCACGGGCATTTCACGCCGACGCCGGTGAGCGGTCCGCGATTTCGCGATGAGCATGGCGTGCCGCTGCACGACGTGCCTGACTATTTCGGCCTCGCGGCACGCTTTTACGACGTCAATGGCGACGGCGCGCCGGATCTCTACGTCTGCAACGACCTTGAAGACCCGGATCAGTTCTGGCTGAACGATGGCCACGGCAACTTTCAGCTGGCGCCGCAGATGGCGCTCCGCGAAACGAGCAACACCTGCATGTCGGTGGACATGGCCGATGTGAACCGCGATGGATTCGTGGACCTGTTTACCACCGACATGCTGGCGCCCACCCTCGCCGGACAACAGCGCAGCATCCCCACCCACACACCGCTGCAGAAGCCGGTCGGACTGTCGCCGGAACGCACGCAGTGGATGCGCAACATGCTGCAACTGTCACGAGGCGACGGCACTTGGGCACAGATCGCGGACTTCGCGGGCGTCACAGCCACTGACTGGACGTGGGGATCGGCGTTTCTCGACGTCGATCTCGACGGCTACGAGGATCTGCTGACCGTGAACGGGCATCGCTACGACGTGCGTGCCGCTGATCCCTACGACCGCATTCGCAACAGCTTTCCGCGCGTGCCGTGGAATCGCGAGTCAGCCGAATTCCCTTCGCTTCGCACGCGAAGCGTGGCGTTCCGGAATGGGGGCGATCTCACCTTTCACGATGTGAGTCAGGTGTGGCAATTCGGGGTCGACAGCGCCATTTCTCAGGGCATTGCGCTGGCGGACCTCGATGGCGACGGTGCGCTTGATGTGGTGGTGACGCGACTCGATGCGCCGAGTGTGGTGTATCGGAACATGACAACGGCGCCGCGGATTTCGGTGCGTTTGCGCGGTGCGGGCGCGAACACGCAGGGTATTGGTGCCACAGTCACGGTGCGCAGTGTTGCATTGCCGGTGCAGTCACGTGAAATGACGTCAGGTGGTTACTATCTATCCGGCAGCGACGCACAGCTGACCTTTGCCGTCGCGCGCGACAGCGTCGCGGTGATCGATGTGCGCTGGCGCAGCGGCCGTCACAGTGTGATCTCCGCGGCACGCGCCAACCGTCTGTATGAGATCGACGAGTCGCGGGCGACGGATACTCCCACGGCCATACCCACTATGGCGCCGGCGCTCTTTACCGACGCCACCGCGCTCCTCGGCGGCGCCGCGCATGTGGATGAGCTCTACGCCGATTTCCGGCGTCAGCCGCTCTTGTCCACGCGACTCAGTCAGCTTGGACCTGGTGTGAGCTGGATCGACGTCGATCATGATGGGCGCGACGATCTGGTGTTCGCCAGTGGTCGCGGCGGCAAGCTCACGGTTCTGCGCAACCTTGGGGGAAAGTTTTCACCGATGGCGGTGCCTGGTGCAGCGCAGATTGCCGACCTGACGACTGTGCTGCCGCTGCCTGCCGCGAACGGCGGGACACTTCTGCTGGCCGGGCAATCGAACTACGAGATGCCTGACGCGGCGGCGGCGATCGCATTGCCGTCAGTGCTCGGATTTGCCACCGGCGTTCGTATCGCCGCCCCGGTCAGCGTGATTGCGGGTGACACCGCGAGCGTCGGACCACTGGCGCTCGCCGATGTGAATGGTGATGGCCTGCTCGATCTGTTCGTGGGCGCGCGCGTGATTCCGGGAGCATGGCCGCTTCCGGCCCGCTCACGGTTGCTGCTCGGCACCGCATCGGGCGCATTTGTGAGCGACGACACGAACGCGCAGGCGATGTCGGCACTGGGGCTGGTGTCGAGCGCGCTGTTTGCAGATCTGGACGGCGACGGCTGGCCGGAGCTGATCGTGACCACTGAATTCGGACCGATCCGCGTGCTGCACAACGACGCCGGACGGTTGCGCGATGTGACGAAGGCGATGGGGCTCTCGACGCTCACCAGTCGCTGGAACGGCGTTGTTGCGGGCGACTTTGATGGCGACGGGCGACTCGATCTTGTGGCCACAAGCTGGGGTCGCAACACGCCGTGGCAGACCTCGGCGAGTCGTCCGTATGAGCTGCTGGTGGCGCGGCTCGACGGTGATCGGCTCGGGCTGCTGTTCGCGCGCGCGGACTCGCTGACGGGGAAGGAAATGCCGCTCGACGGTCTCGCGAGGATCGGCGCGGCGATTCCGTCAGTCAAGGAACGATTCGCTACTTTTGCCTTATTCGCCGATGCCGATGCGGAAGCAGTGCTTGGCCCGTCCGCTGGCAGCGCTATCCGTGTCGGTGCGACGACGTTCGACCACACGCTGCTGCTCAATCGCGGCGACCATTTCGAGGTGAGCTCGCTGCCCGCTGCAGCCCAGCTGGCGCCGTCGTTTGGCGCCGTTGTGGCGGATTTCAACGGCGATGGTCACGACGATCTCTTTCTGGCGCAGAACTTCTATCCGACCGAGATCAACACCATGCGCTTCGACGCGGGTGCCGGGCTACTGATGCTGGGCGATGGTCACGGACAATTCCGCGTGCAATCGGTGCAGGCGAGCGGTATTGCAGTACGGGGTGATCAGCGGGGCGCCGCCGCGTCCGACTATGACGGCGACGGTCGAGTCGATCTGGCCGTCTCGCAGAACGGGGCGCCGATGACGTTGTGGCACAATGCCGGGGCCGTGCCCGGCGTACGGGTACGGTTGCAGGGGCCGGCAGGAAATCCGCTTGGCATTGGTGCGCAGCTTCGGATTGTGGCGGGTGCCACGCGGGGCCCGATGCGCGAGGTGCATGCCGGCAGCGGCTACTGGTCGATGGATGGCACGACGCAAGTTCTGGCGCGGCTGCCGGGTACTTCAGCGGTGTGGGTCCGCTGGGCCGGAGGTAAGGTGCAGATAGTTCCTATATCGCAGGATCAGCGCGAAGTTGTTGTACGCATCAACGCAGCTGAGTCAACGTCGCAGCGCAAATAGGGAGGTGTTCTCCGGCGCGAAGGCAGTCGTGCTGCGCAGCACCGTCGCGCATCGGAGCGTGAATCGGCGGGGTTACTTCTTTTTCCGTCGAGCCGGTCCTGATTTTGTCCAGATCACGATGACGCCGCAGCCGGCGTTTCTTCCGGCGTACTCGCCGGGCACATCGGACGGGCCCGTGTACACCTCGATCGCCTCAATGTCGCGCACTGGTGTCGTGGGGCCGAAGGTGTTGTCGACGTTGTCGTCCACCACGTACTCTGGTGTACAGCGCATTGGCGCACGCGCCATTCGGATTGTGCAGCCGCTCCCGCCGCCGCACTCCAGCTGCACGCCACGCAACGTTCGAACGGCGTCCTGGAGACTGGAGCCGCCGGCCCTTTCAATGTCGTCCCGGACGAGATACTGGCCGGCACCGGTCTTACGGCGGCGCTCGAAGTTGGCGTATCGCGGTCCCATGCCGGGCGCTTCGGACACTGTCACCGGTGCGAGCTGCTGCACGCGCTGGCCCGGCGGATGCTCTGATTCGGCGACTGCGTTTGGAGGGGCAGCGGTTGAGTCCAACTCCACGCGGCGCTCCATTGCCTCGCCAGCGGCCAGCGCAATTACCAAGCCCTGCTGGGGAAATCCGGTCGCCCGAAAGAGGAACCTGACGATGCCGACGGGGAGTTTTTCGAAGTGGTAGATGCCGGACGTGTCGGTGGTCATGGATTTACCGTCGTGCAGACTGACGACCACGACTCCGGCGACAGGAAGCCCTGTTTGCTTGTCGATCACTTCCCCGTCAAGTCGGCCGGCCGCCTTCTGGGCTGCAGCGTTCACCGTCGCCATCATTATGGCGAAAGCAAGCCCAACCGCAGTGACGAACGGACGAATCGACAACATATCAGCAAAACGTGGCGGACGGACTGAAAACGGTCAAGCGCGCATTCCCTTTCAGGAATTCATTATTGACAGTGCGTCAGCCGCGAACGCAATCTCAGCGCGCCATTGCACAGTCTCCTTAGGCGCTCCATAATGTGTCACACGACCAGCTGTGTCACGGTCGGTACGGGCGCGCCGAAGCGAACCGCACACGGATCATCCTGTAATATTCCACTTACAGGAGTACCCCTTAACGGACATCAGACCCGGGAGAAAAAACTCAGCTCGTTTGTGCGTTCGAGGTGTCGCCGCGCAAGTCAGGAAATTCTTTTTCTGACACGCGTGACACCCGATTTTTGTTGCAGCCCCTCCACCCAACGAGGTAACGAAATGGATGGTGTCTTGATTCGTAGGTCTCTTCGCTTCGCCGCCGCGGTCGCGGCGTTTGGCGCAGGAGCCAGTCTGGCTGAAGCACAATCCGCGATTTTCAGCGGAAAGGTTTCATCCGAGGGGCGACCGCTCGGCGGCGCCAGCGTCGGGATTCCTGAGATCGGCGCCGGGACGATCACCAGCGTCGATGGCAAGTACAGCTTTACGGTCGATGTCGCCAAGTATGGCGCACGAGGCGTGAATCTCGTGGTGCGGTACATCGGCTATAAGCCGAAGCGGTTACCGATCACGCTCGCGGCGGGTCGTGTCGACAAGGATTTCGCGCTTGACAAGGACATTCTCAATCTTGATCAGGTTGTTGTCACCGGTGTGAACGCTGAGACATCGCAGAAGAAGACGGCGTTTGCAGTGGCTGTTGTCGATCAGACGGCAATCAAGGAAGCGCCGGCGATTTCACCCGTTGGCAGTCTTGCCGGACGTATTGCCGGTGCGAGCGTCGCGGCCGTGTCCGGCCAGCCCGGGTCTGAGCCCGCGATCCGATTGCGCTCGGCTACATCGCTCGGTGGCAAGCAAGACCCGCTGATCATCGTCGACGGGACGATCACGCGTCTCGGTCTCGCGGACATCAACTCCCAGGACATCGACCATGTCGAAGTCATCAAGGGTGCAGCGGCCAGTTCCCTCTATGGTTCTGACGCGGCTAACGGCGTCATCCAGATTTTCACGAAGCGCGGTGCCAATCTGGCCGACGGACAGGCGACGTTCACAGTGCGCAATGAGTTCGGGCAGAGTTATTTGCCGAAGAAAGTCGGCCTGAATACTTCCACGGCATTCCTGCTCGACCCGTCCAACACGACTGGTCTGTCGAAGGGTTTCAAGCTCGACGCCAACGGCAATCGTATTTCGGCCGACGACGACATCTCGAGCAATACGTATCCGTTCATCTTTGATGCGCTGAGTGCGGTGTACAAGCCCGGCCAGACAATGAGCAACTACATCTCCATCGGGCAACGCAAGGGCGCGACCAACTTCAATGCGTCGATCCAGAACATTCAGGAGTCGGGCGTTCTCGCGGTACTCAACGGATACAGCCGTCAGAACTTCCGCATCAACGTCGATCAGGCCGTCAGCGAAAAGATCAATCTTTCGACGGGCATGTTCTACGGTCGCTCCGCTGCCGACCAGGTGGATGAAGGGACGGCGGGTCCATTCTTCGGTATCCGCTTCCTCGAGCCGAACATCGACATCACTGCCAAGAACGCCGATGGCTCGCCGTACATCGCGAACATCCGCCAGCCCCCCTCATCGGGCAACCTGAACAACCCG
>JANMWU010000766.1:0-4209 GCA_031380785.1 Gemmatimonadaceae bacterium | reverse complement strand
CAGGCATATAGTCCTTCCGCATGAACCCGTGGTGAATCGCGATGCGTCCGGCTGCGTCCGACGGGCTCAGCCCCCAGCGGTCGTCATCAGGCACGCGATACCAACCGCGATCGTCGATGCGCATGTCGCGAGGTGAGATGGGTCCGCGAGTCAGTCGCTCCAATGCCAGATGAGGACTGTGCAGCAGCACTCGGCTGACTGTGCGCAGATCGAGGTAGTCGACGCGTCGCTGCGGCGGAATCCCGAATTCCTGCAGATAGCCATACATCCGGTAACTTTCAGGATGATCGTACAGCTCCGAATACAGGCTCATATAGTTCACCAGCAGATACGCGCGGCGGAGACGCGGGAGGCTGGGCAAGAACCTTCGCGTGAGTTCGTAGTCGTAGTACAGCGTCTGCGCGTTGCTGGCCATGTTGAACGCAACGCCGGACAGCGCCTGCGGTTTCACACCGTAGTACGTCTCCGAGGAACCCAGAACCAATGTGCCAACGTCCGCGGCCACAGCTGTCAGTCGATCACGTTTGATCGACATGCTGTTCTGGCTCTTCACCATCACCCACTCGAGCGCGATCCAGCCGACGGCCAGCAGCAGCACGAACACGGCAAGGCGACGCCACATGGCGCCCGCGCCAGCGCCAGGATCGATTGTGTCAGAACTGTCCATAAATGAATCCGCTCTCGCCGAAGCGACTGTATGCAAGCGTGAGAACGATCAATCCATAGTACATCGCCCAGCGCACGCCGCGCGGGAGCGCGACGAAACGCGTGCTCACGACCGGGGTTCGCATTGCATAATTCACCGCCTCCATGCACAGAAGCAGCGCGAACAGGCTCACCAGGAGTTTGGGCGGCATGTCGGGCACTACGAACCGCAGGCGCGAGTGCCCGGGTTGCATGATGCCGTTCGCAATACTCGACAGATATCGAACGGCGTGCCCGACAGACTCGGCGCGAAACAGAATGAGGCCCAGCACCACGAGGTGGAAGGTCAGAAGTGGCGCCGCAAGTTTCCTGACCGCCGCGAGCGCGGGTCGTGTCTTGAAGAACGTGTCGCGACGCTTGAGCGTCAAAACACTCGTTGCCAGCGCCACGCCGTGGAAAACGCCGAAGGCGAGATAGGCGCCGGTAAAGCCATGCCAAACGCCAACCGCCACCATATTCAGAAATACGGCCGCCGCGAGACCATATTGACCAAAGTCCCGCAGCGCCAGACGCAGGGGCGTGAACAGGTAGTCTGCCAACCAACTGGTGAGTGACATGTGCCAGCGCCGCCAATACTCCTGCAGGTTGCGCGCGAAAAACGGCAGGTCGAAGTTCTCCGGGCCTCTGATGCCAAACAGCAGCCCCAGTCCCAGTGCAATATCCGTAAGCCCCGAGAAGTCCGCGTAGAGCTGGAAGGCGAAGGCATACGCCGCGAACAGCAGCTCCAACGGGGAGTGTGCCTCGGGCGCGCTGTATACCGCAGCAACGGCCGGTCCCAGTCGATCGGCGATGGCGATCTTCTTGAAGAAACCGATCAGTATGCGCCGGAGTCCTGTCGCCAGGTCTGCAGGATCGACGCGACCGACACGCGCCAGCTGAACGAAGAAGTCGCCTGGGCGCTGGATCGGCCCGCTGACGATCTGCGGAAAGAATGCAGCGTAGACGCCGACCGAAACGAGGTTCCGCTGCGCAGGCAGCGTGCCCCAATAGACCTCGAGCAGATAGGCAACGAGCTTGAAGAGGTAGTAGGACAGGCCGAGCGGAAGCACGAAGCGCCAGACAACGTCCACCTTCATGGCCTCCGCTGCTTTCGGAGACGGGGCGAGCGCTCCGCCCAACTTGAACACGCACAACAGCAGGATCAGGGCCGCGACTGCGCTGACCATGATCGTTTTCTTCCTCTCCTCCGCCGCTGCCTGTTCGATCAGCAGCGCCGCGTACCACGTTGCCGCCGTAGTCGCAATCAGTATTGCGAGATACCCGAGTCCGTGCGTTGCATAAAAGGCAAGCGACGCCGCAAGCAGGACCGGCGGCCTCGCGCGCGATGGCACGGCATGAACGGCGATGACCGTGATCGTGACGAATGCCGCGAAGGCAATAGTCAGGAACGACACTATCCGGTCCGCCGTTCGAGCACGGCGCACAAATCACCCACCGTTTGCAGCGACTTGACCTCCCTGGTCGTGAAGCGCAGTGCAAACGTTTTCTCGACCGCGACGATGAGCCCGACGTGCGCGATCGAATCCCACCCTTCCACCTGCGAGGCCGTCATCGACGGATCGATTTCAAGCTGTGGAAGCTCGAAGAAATCCCGCATCACATCGGTGAGCCTGCTTTCGATTTCTGCCCGGATCATTGGCGCTCCTTGCCGGTGTTCGCGGCTTCACTCAGGTGGACGTGCCTCGGCTCATAAAGGATCACTTCGAGTCGATAGGCGGTTCCTTCGCCTCCGACATCCCACTCGACGAAACCGAACTTCTGAAAAAAATCCTTGACCATGCCATTCTTGGCCGTCGGGATGTAGCGACCGGTCACGTAACGCTTCCCCACCTGGGCGGCGTATCCGAAAATCCGGTTCATCGCCAGCTGTTCCACACCACGCTGCAGGACGCGGCAGCTCATGACGAACGAATCGATGTCGACGGCATCCGCTACGAGGCGCAGGATGACGACGTTGATCAAGCCAAAATCACCGAACCGGTCCGCCACGGAAATGCTGAATGGAAAGCAATGCGCCTCGTCCTCCATCATCGTCACGCACTCGGCCAGCGCGTGCCGACGAGTCGTGAGGTTGAACTGGTTGCTGCGTTGCAGCAGCTGGGCAATACGCGGGAGTTCGCCTGATTCGAATCGAGCGACGCGTGCCGTGGTCTCGAGCGACGCGAGATAACTCTCAAGGTCGGTGAATTGCACTCGCTCCACGTCGCGCAGTTCCTGCTGTCGATACTTTCCGGTGCGCTCCGCGTCGACCGGAGAGTACGATGCCGTTTCGAACAGATTGAGCTCCGAAATGGCGCGGACATACAGCGTCGGATCTTCGGGCAATTCCGGGACGAGCACTTCAGGAAGGAGTGTGCGAACGAGATTGCGCTCGAATGGGTTGTCGTCCAGGAACACCATGCTGTCCAAGCCAATGTTCAATTTGTCACGAATGCGACAAATGTTGGTGGCTTTGTCGTCCCAGTTCGCGACGAACGCGCAGATGTCACTGTCCCTGAGCACCATGCCGGGATGTTCCCTGAACGCGCGCAGCGCCACTGCCTCATCGTTCTTGCTGCAGACCGCAAGCAGGATACCCCGCCGCGCCAGCTCACGGAGGTACTGCTGAAAGGACCGAAATGCGCCGGTCGGATCCGAAGCCCCCAGCTCGATGCCCTCGATGCCTTGGTCGCCTACGACACCGCCCCAGATGGTGTTGTCGAGGTCGAGAACGACGCATTTGACAGCCTGACCCTGGCAGGCCAAGCCGATATCGACGATGTTTTGCGCGACGGCCGGGAGCACTTGCAGGGCGCAGAGCGACTTGGACAGCGCCCACAGCTGCTCGTCGATGAAGTTGCGACGTCCGACCCAGGCCGCCAGATAATCCACGTCGTTGAGCAGCACGCCTGTTTGCTCATGGGCGCGCACTCGTATCTCCCGATTCAGCTCTGCGACGGCGCCGTGCAGCGTGTCGTGCACGAGCAGTCCGTAGTTGCCGAACGGGCGCTCATACGGGAGCACGAAGGTGCTCTGAACGATGGGGGCGCCCGACCGGGAGCGGATGGCCTTCCAGGTCGCTTCGATGATTGCCGCACGATCACGCGCGAAGTGGCTGCGATCACCTGCGTAATCGTAGTACAAGCTGTTGAGCTTGCCTGTACCCTGGAGGATGACGATGAGCGCTGGCGCGAACGCGTAGAGCCCGGAGTCGGGATTCAGCGCTTCGAGTTCGACTGTATCGAAGCCCGCCTCAAAGACAGTGGGTCGAAACCCGCGCTCTGCAATCAGCACCTCAAGCAGCGGAACGAGGGACTGCGTCGAAACGTCGCCCAGCAGTGCCACGCGAAGCTCGCGCGCCTCGGGCAGAGCGAGCCGTTTGGCTTTTCTGCTAAGGGCGAAGTAGTCGAGTCCTTCGCGCGCCAGCTTCAGCACCGGTCACCTTTCCAGAAGTGTCGGAACTTTCGGCGGGTTGTGCTAAGCCGCCCAGCCTGCTAGAGCATACCTCACGTGATCGTGTCGGGA
>JANMWU010000349.1:0-7882 GCA_031380785.1 Gemmatimonadaceae bacterium | reverse complement strand
AATCATGTGAAGATGTCGAAGTCGCTTGGCAACGGCATCGATCCGATGGACGTGGTGAAGTTGTACGGCGCTGATGCTTTGCGATGGACGATGATCGCCGGGATGGGGCTGGGCGTGGACGTGCTGCTCGATCCGACTGATCTGGAAAAGAGCTTTGCGCCTGGCCGCAACTTTCTTACGAAGCTGTGGAATATCGGACGGTTTTTGCTGACGAAAGTTGGCGGAGAACCGGTGGAGCCGTTGCACGCAATTCCGGCTGAGTCGCTGACGATCGCCGATCGCTGGATTCTCGATCGACTGGACGTGGCGATTGCCGAAGCCAATGCGGCGCTCGGTCCTGTGCGTCCCGGTGCCGGCGGCCGATGGACTGAGGCCGAGCGTACGGCCGGCATGCGGCTGGATGCGTACTCAGACGCGGCGCGGCGATTTGTCTGGAATGAATTGGCGGACTGGTACCTTGAGACGGTGAAGCCGAGGCTCAGCGCGGGTGGTACTGATGCCGACGTGGCGCGGGCAGTGCTGGTGCATGCGTTTGACAACGCGCTTCGTCTGCTGCAGCCGATGATCCCGTTCATCACGGAAACGCTGTGGGCGAAATTGCCCGCGTTGACGGATGGCGCGGATCGTGGCGGTGAATTTTTGTGCACTTCCGCGTGGCCCGTGGCATACGCTGCGATGGCGCGCGGCGGTGAGGCTTTTGCTCTTGCTCAGTCATTCGTGATTGCCATTCGCAAGATACAAAATGACTACAAGGGTACGGCCGCAAAACGCCTCGAGCCAATCATCATCCTGAACGGCGCGGGGGTTGTTCTTGCTCGCACCCTCATCCCATACATCGATACTTTAACGCGATCCGCCGCATCGATTGCGGAGTCGGCGGATGGTTTGGACATTCGAGACTTTGTCCAGCAAGCAGTTGACGGCGGCGGTGTTGTTTTAGTTCGGACTCGACAGCTTATTGGCGCGTCTTTGGGAGCAGGAGTATCGATATCAGTATCGCTGACAGCTGCTCTCAGCGGTGTCCAAACGCTTGCGACGAACGTCGCTCAATGTGAAAAAATGCGCGTTGAGCTGGCGAAACAGGAAGCAATTCTCGCGCAGGTGCGAGCGAAACTCAACAATGAATCGTTCACGTCTAAAGCAAAGGCGGATGTCGTCGAAGGGGCTCGTGGTCAGGAAAGAGAGCTCGCCGCCAAGGTTGCGCTGTTGCAGGCTTCGATCGAGGTGCTGTGCGGCTCGCGCTGATCGCCACCGCCGTGATTGCGCTGGCGGCGGCGTGCGCGTCGCCCGGCACGCCGCCGGGCGGCCCGACCGCTTCCGCGTTTCCACGCGTCATTGCGTCGCTTCCCGAGACCAGCGCCGTCAATGCGCGCCCCAACAAGGTGCTGCTGCGCTACGACGACGTGATCGGTGAACAGGCGAACGGTTATGACCTGAATCGCAGCGTGCTGATCTCACCATGGGACGGTCAGCCGCGCGTGGAGTGGAAACGCACCGGCATGACGATCCGCCCGCACAACGGCTGGCGAACCAACACGGCATACACCATCACAGTTCTGCCTGGCATTACCGATTTTCGCGGCAAGGCCAGTCCGTACGGATACGAATTCCAGTTCAGCACCGGTCCAACGATTCCAAAAACGATCGTGCGCGGCGTCGCGTTCGATTGGGTGCAGGCGCGGGCGATTCCCAAGGCGACGATTCAGGCCATCAACCCGACTGACACCACGCTCGTCTGGTTGACGGTGGCCGACTCCACCGGTCGCTATGAGATCAGCGCCATGCCGGCCGGGAAATACATCATCCGCGCCATCGACGAGAAGGCGCCGAACCGCACGCTCGATTCTCGCGAGCCGTGGGATACCGCCACCGTCACTGTCACCGACTCGGCACGCGCCGATCTGTACGTTTTCATTCACGACACACTGCCGGTTCGCATCAGCGAGCTGCGCTCGAACGACAGCGTGACGATCAACCTCACTGTCGACAAGCCACTGCAACCCGGCGTTGAGATTCCCGTCTCGGCGGCTCGTGTCGTGCTGTCTGATTCGACAGAGGTGCCGGTCGCGTCGGTGCTGACCGCACAACAGGACCGCGCCGAACGCGCGAAAGCCGACAGCATCGCCCGCGCGAAAGACACCACGGCGGCGGCAAAGCGTGACACGTCCACGACTCCGCGACGTACCATCGATCCCAATCGGCGTCGCGACACCGTTCCCCTGCTTCCGCCTCCGGTCGCGAAGCGCGCGGCACCGGCGACGGAACTGGTGATTCGTCTCACAACGCCACTGAAGCCGGGCTCGACCTATCGCGTGACGCTTACCGGCCTTCGCAATCTGCTTGGTGTGCCCGGCACTGCGACCCGTCCGCTGATCATTCCCAAGCCGACGCCGATCGACAGCACGCGAAATGGCCCACCTGGTTCGCGTCGTCCCGGCAGTCGCGATTCGACCGCCAAACCGATTACGCCGGCCGACTCTGCCAATCGCGCACCGGCACCCGCGAAGCCACCGGTTAAGCCTCCGGCGCGACCATTGCGCTGATGTCACACCACCGCAGTCCGGAGTCTGCGTGACACCGCGCGCCGCCGTATTCCTCGATCGTGACGGCACGATCGTGAAAGACAGAGAATATCTCGCTGATCCATCCGGGCTCGAACTCATTCCGGGCGTAGTCGACGCACTCGCTCGACTGCGGGATGCGGGACTGCCACTGGTTGTGATCACGAATCAATCGGGCATCGGTCGCGGGTTCTTCTCCGAAGAAATTTTCGCGACGATCACCGCCCGTCTCGATGCGATGCTGCTCGACCAGGGAATCACAGTGCTCGCGACCTATCACTGTCCCGACGCGCCGGATGTGCCTGACGAGATCTCATGCCGCAAGCCGGGTGACAAAATGCATCTGCGAGCCGCGCTCGACCACGATATCGATGTGAAGAAGTCGTTCTACATCGGCGACAGGTGGCGCGATGTGGCACCCGCCGTCACGCACGGTGCCATGGGCGTGCTGGTTCCGACGCCTGAGACTTCGTTCCGCGATCTGGTGCGCGCCAAAGACGACGCCGTCGTGGCAACCACGCTTGACGCGGCCGTCGATCGCATCCTGCGCATGCACGCGCAGCGGCCCTGAGCACGACGGTGCCGACACAGCCGCGCACGCGTATCGCCGCATTCGTATCGGGTGGCGGCTCGAACTTCGTCGCCGTGCACGATTTTCAGCGGTCGCGCGGTGATGTGGCTGCCGGTGAAGTGGTGCTTGTCGTGTCAAACAAACCCGGATGCGGCGCACTCGCGCGTGCCATCGAACGCGGTATCACGTGCGTCGTGCTCGCCAACGCGCGTGACGGTGAAGCGCTGCTCGCGCTGCTCCGTGAACATCACGTCGATGTGCTGGTGTTGGCCGGCTATCTCGCGCTTGTGCCACCGGCAGTGACACGCGCCTACCGCGGCAGGATTGTGAACGTGCACCCGGCCCTGCTGCCCGCATTCGGTGGCCCGGGCATGTACGGCAGGCATGTGCACGCCGCCGTCCTCGCTGCCGGTGCACGCATCAGCGGCGCCACGGTGCACTTTGTGGACGAAGCGTACGACCGCGGCGCCATCATTGCGCAGTGGCCGGTGCCGGTGTTTGAGGAAGACAGTCCTGAGACACTTGCCGCGCGCGTTCTGCGCGTCGAACACGTGCTGCTTCCTCGAGTGGTGGAGTTGCTGTGTGCCGAGTCGCTCGCACTTGATGATGACGGCACCGTGCACGGCGCGTTTCTGACTGGCGCGCAGGCAGACGTTTTTTCACTTGGCGCGACAGCATCACTCGCCGCTGAACTCGATCATGCGCTTTCGAAGTAACGCATGCGCCGGAATTGCTGTGCTTCACGCAGCCACTGAACTCTTTCGCTGACAGGTTATGCCACGCGCACTACTGAGCGTTTCCGACAAGACCGGCCTCGTCGACTTTGCCCACGAGCTGATCGCGCGGCACTGGGAGCTGATTTCAACCGGCGGCACCGCAAAGGTATTGCGCGATGCCGGACTGACTGTGGCGGACATCAGTGATGTCACCGGCTTTCCGGAGATGCTCGATGGTCGCGTGAAGACACTGCATCCAGTGGTGCATGGCGGACTGCTCTATCGGCGCGACCTGCCCGAGCATGTCGCCGCCGTCGAAGCGCACGGCATTAAGCCCATCGATCTGGTGGTCGTAAATCTCTATCCCTTTCGCCATACCGCCGCACGCGCCGGTGTGCATCCGCACGACGTCATCGAGCAGATCGATATCGGCGGCCCATCGATGTTGCGCTCGGCGGCCAAGAACTTCAGCGCCGTGACCGTCGTCTGCGATCCCGCCGACTATCCGCGCGTCATCGCCGAACTGGATTCGAAGGACGAGGAAGGTGGCCTGATCCTCCGCCGCGATCTGGCCGCGAAGGTCTTTGCACACACCGCGTCGTACGACAGCGCAATCGCCGGCTGGCTGCAGCATCAGGTTGCGCCCGATGATCCATTTCCTGCCACACTGCCGCTCGCATTCGAGAAAGCGCAGGGGCTTCGCTACGGCGAGAATCCGGAACAGCGCGCCGCCTTTTACGTCGAGCGCGCCGGTGCCGGTCTCGCCTCGCTGAAGCAACTTGGCGGCAAGGAACTGAGCTTCAATAATCTGCTGGATGTCGATGGCGCATTGATGGCCATCGCGCCGTTTGAAAAGCAGATCGCCTGCGCGATCATCAAGCACACCACGCCATGCGGACTCGCCATCGGCGCAACGCAGCTCGAGGCGTATCAGAAGGCGCTGGCCTGCGATCCGACGTCGGCGTTCGGTGGCGTCGTCGCATTCAGCACCGGCATCGATGACGCAACCGCCGCGGCCATGTCGATTCTGTTTCTCGAGTGCATCGTCGCACCATCGATCACCGACACCGCGGCCGAGCTGCTCGGCAAGAAAAAGAACCTGCGCGTTCTGATCGGCACCCTTCCCGCGAATGATGTCGGCGGCATGGACATCAAGCGCGTGCGCGGTGGCGTGCTGCTGCAGGATCGCATGCATGTGCCGACGGGTAACATCCTGTGGAAGGTCGTCACCAGGCGCGCACCGACGGCGGCGGAACTGGTGGACCTGGCATTCGCCTGGCGCGCCTCGGCGGCCGTGAAATCGAACGCCATCGTGCTCACGCGCGGTGGTGCGACGATTGGTATCGGCGCTGGCCAGATGTCGCGGGTCGACGCCAGCTACCTCGCCGGCCACAAGGCGAAGCAGGCCGGGCACGATACCGCCGGCTCAGCGCTGGCTTCGGACGCCTTTTTCCCCTTTCGTGACGGCGTCGACCACGCGGCAACCGTTGGGGTCACGGCAATTGTCCAACCGGGCGGATCCGTGCGGGACGCCGAGGTGATCGCTGCGGCTGACGAGCACGACATGGCGATGGTCTTTACGGCGACACGTTTGTTCCGGCACTAGCCGCCGGGACGTGGGTACAGCGATTTTTACCGGTTCGGTCCTGAACCACCCGTCCTCATCCAGCAGTCATGGCTTCCTCCGCAGCTCAGATCTCGGCCGCACGTCCAAGTGCCATCAGCTCCTCGGCCATCGTGCATACCGACCTCGACTATAAGCCGTCGTATCTCGCCGCCGGACTCGCCACTCTGGCGGTGTTCGTGCTGTACCTGATCACGCTGGCGCCGAGTACCGCGATGTGGGACGCGAGCGAATACATCGCTGCGGCGTACGTGCTTGGGATTCCGCATCCGCCGGGCAATCCGTTCTTCGTCCTGATCGGCAATGTGTTCGCGCACCTGCCGATTCCGGGCGTGTCGGTGGCGGTGAAGCTGAACATGCTGGCGGCGCTGTCGAGCGCGATCGCGGCTGGAGCCTGGTTCCTGATCACAGAGCGAGTGCTCGTCAGCTGGCTGCCGCAGAAATGGATGCGCATCGCCGGAGCATCAGTGGCGACGCTGATCGGCGCCACCGCGTTCACGGTGTGGAACCAGAGCGTCGTGAACGAGAAGGTGTACACCGTATCGCTTGCGATCTTCGCCATCGTGGCGTGGCTTACGGTGACGTGGTGTGATGAGCCGGAAGGCAGGCGTGGCGATCGGCTGCTGATCCTGATCGCTTTCCTGCTCGGCCTCGGCTACGCGAATCACCCCGCCGGGATGCTTCCGGCGCCGGCCGTCGGTCTCGCGATTCTGTTCCGCGCGCCGAAGACTTTGCTCAAGTGGAAGCTGATCATCGCCTGCGTTGCAGCCGTGATCCTCGGATTGTCGCCGTTCGCGACGCAACCAATTCGTGCCGCACACTTCCCCGCCATAAACGAAGGTGAGCCGACTGCGTGCGCGGAAAAGATCGCCGTCAGCTGCACGTTCAGCGGTGTGACGTGGGATCGTTTCATGTACAACTTCGATCGCGGTCAGTACGGCAAGCCGAAGCTGACCGAACGCCAGGCACCAATCACCGCGCAAGCCGGCATGTGGTGGCTGTACTTCAAGTGGCAGTGGCTGCGCGACGCGCATCAGGAAAACCCAGGCAAGCAGAATGCGCTGGCGATCGTCTTCCTCGGACTCGGCCTGATAGGCGGTTGGGTTCACTGGAAAAAGGATCAACGAAGTTTTCTCTTTTTCGGCCCATTGATCGGCACACTGACAATCGGTCTGATCATCTATCTGAACTTCAAGTACGGCTACAGTCAGGATCCCGAACTTGGCGACAGTGTGAATCGTGAAGTACGCGATCGCGACTATTTCTACCTCTGGAGCTTCAGCGCCTGGAGCGTGTGGGCAGGGCTCGGCCTGATTTATCTGTGGGAGACCGTTGCCGGATTTATGGGCAGCGAAACAATCGAGCTGGGTAAGCAGCGCTTCAGTTCACCAACGCAGCGCGCCTGGCGTGTGAGCGCGCCCGTGCTCGGTCTGGCGCTGATCCCGATGCTCGGCAACTGGAACCAGGCCAGCCGCGCCGGTCAGCGTGACACGAGGGACTTTGCCTACGATCTGCTCAATAGCGTTGAGCCGTACGGCATTCTCGTCACCGTTGGTGACAACGACACTTTCCCGTTGTGGTACGCACAGGAGGTGGAAGGCATCCGCAAGGATGTGCTGATTGCGAACACCAGTCTGATGAACACGGATTGGTACACGCGACAGATGATCCGTCGTCCGATCTACGAGTACGACGCGGCCGCGGGCCCGGCGACCTATCGCAATGGCACGTGGGTGAAGCCGACCACCAAGCCACTGAATCTGACGTTGGCGCAAGCTGACAGTGTGCCGCTGTATCAGCAGATCGATTCCGCCGTCGTCTTCACGACCGGAACGATTCGCGCGATCATCGATCCGCGAAACCTGACGCAGGGTGTGCTCGAGCGAGCCGACATTCTGACGCTGATGATGGTGCGCGACAACTGGGGCAAGCGGCCGATGTATTTCTCCCGCACGGCCGGCATGTATCCCACGCAGCTTGGACTGGGCGAATACACATTGACGCAGGGGCTCGCCCGCAAGCTGCTGCCGGTTCCGCCGACCATCTCGCGCGATACGGTGAAGGTTGAGGGCGAGGGCGCGATCGACGTGAATCGTTCGGTCGAGCTCTGGAACAAGGTGTTCATGGGTCAGAAGTCGATCATCGCGCGAGGCGACTGGGTCGACAAGCCGTCGGCGGGCATTCCGGCGCTGTATGTGAGCGTCGGGATCTATCTGTCCGATGCGTTGCGGTCCGGTGGGCGCCTGGCGGAGGCGGCTCAGGTGTCAGAGACGGCGAAGAAAATTGCGATGGCGTCGCGCACGCTGAACTGGTTTGGCGGCGAGGCCGGGATACTCGGCACGCAGGCTCCGCCGGGCGCAGCGTTGCCGTCGATGGATACGGCGGGGCGGACGGCGATTCCGCTGGGTGC
>JANMWU010000330.1:0-37375 GCA_031380785.1 Gemmatimonadaceae bacterium | reverse complement strand
GCATGCGTAAGCCTCGGCCCGCGTCGTACAACCCTGCACAGGCGCTGAACCTGATTGCCAGCGACCGTACGGGAATCCCTCTGGTCTGCCCGTCCTGCGCGTCAGCGCAGTTCGGGCGTGAACCAGCTCTGATGCCACCGCCGCCGCGCAGTCACGTGACGTTGCGCTGTGAAACATGTGGTCGGGTTGCGCGGTATATCGCCGGTGCCGCCTGACGCTGCTGGCATAAGGCGCTGACAACTGAAGTGCGTTGTACCTGCCGCGGCGTCTGGGTTTATCCCGACGCCGCGGCGCGTTTCATGCACTGACGCACAGTGCGACAAGGCGAACTGACACTTCACCGCTGGTGTGTCAATACGCCGCACGAGGGACGGTTCGTCGCTCGCGCTTCAATGCAAGACCGGCGGGACGCGAGGAGCCACATCATGGCACGGATTCAGGGAACGGTTAAGTGGTTTAACGATGCAAAGGGTTTTGGGTTCATCGCCCATGAAGGTGGCCCGGACGTCTTCGTACATTTCAGCGCCATCCAGTCGCAGGGCTTCAAGTCTCTGGCTGAAGGCGACAAAGTGGAATTCGAGATCGTGCAGGGCCAGAAAGGCCCGCAGGCAGATGCCGTCACCAAAGTCTGATCTGACACGATTCTGATCGATGGAACGACGAAGGGCCGGTGATCTCGGGATCGCCGGCCCTTCGTGTTTGCTGACCAGCGTTACGGCTTTTTCAGCGCGCGAGCTCGAAGCGCACGCCGCGCACCGCACCGCGCCGACGACGCGGCGCAAACTTGTACAACTGCGCCGGGCGACCGCGACCTTCGGCACGCCACGCCTTCGTCGGTTCCACCAGACGTGCCGCGTGCAGCGAGCGACGGAAGCTCGCCTTGTGCAACGGACGCTCGAGCAGGAGCTCATAGACCTGCTGCAGCTCCCGCAGTGTGAACGTCGTCGGCAATGCGTGGAACGCGATCGGCTCATGCTCCACCGCGTGCTTCAGCATGCCCAGCGTTGCTTTCAGCAACGCCTTCTGTCGCGCCGGCAACACCGCCGTGTCGGCGCGAACCCACCCTTCGTCATCGTGCACGGTACCATCGGGATACACGGCGACGAACGCGATCGAAATCGGCGTATCCGCCGGATGCGTTCCTTCAGAGAACGCGCCCACCTGCGTCAGCCATCGCGGTGCCGCACCGACGGTTTTCGTGGCGAGTGACTTCGCCAGCGCCGGCAATGCCTCGTTGGGCGCCTTTGATACACCGAGGTGGGGCAGCACTTGCGCCGAGGCGCGCGCGCGCGTCGCACCGGCCGACGTGCAGACGTACCACTCGCCATCACGCGGCGAGAGGAGCACCAGATCCAACGAAAAAAGATTGCGCATTCCCACGTCGTCCTTCGCGCCCGGGATCGTGCACGCTCGCTTTGAGCGGCCGATTGGCAGTCAGCGCGGTGTGGCTGCCGGAGTACGGTGTGTGGTGCCGCTGGGCGGCACCGGAACAGAAATCGACATTCTTATCGGAATATAGCGATTGGGTGGCTGTAGTCCCAACACCACCCGTGCCGCCGCCAGCTGCGACGCCCGGCTGCCATTCCACGCAATCAGATACGATCCAACCTGCGACAACTGTCCCCCAAGGTAAGGATTACCGAACCCAATCACAACAAGCGATTTCCCCGTTCGCTGCATTGCGTTCACTAAAGCACCAAGCCCGTCTGGCGTCCCGGCCGTTGCCTGGTCGTATTGCTGTGCCATGTAAGAGCCCAGAATCACCATATCGGTCGAATCGAGCATCGGCAAGATGCGCGCCTGATCCACTAACGGATCATCGGGATGCAAAACCACCGTGCGCACCCGGCCTGCCGCGCGACCCAGCGCGGCCGTGAAAACCGTGCCGGCGCCGAGATTCGTGCTCCGGGCCACCACCACATGCAGGATGCGACGCGACGGCGCGCCCGCCGCTGTCAGCGGCAGGATTTGCGCACTGTCTCGCACAAGTGTCACCGAACGCGCCGCAACGCGCTCGGATAAACGTCGGTTTGCTGAGTCACCGACCACATCCCTGAGATGCGTCAGGTCAACCTGTGCATTGCGCTGAAGACCGAGCCCGGCCTTCGCCATAAGGATCCGCCGCACCGCCGAATCAATGCGCGCCTTCGGAATCCTTCCCTCCGTCACCCCCGCGAGAACGGCGTCGATTGTCTGCGGCACGCTCTCCGGTTGGATCAGAATGTCGGCACCGGCCAGAACTGCAAGCTTCGCGGCCTCGACGGCGCCGTACCGATCAAGTACCCCGCGCATGTCCATCGCATCAGAAATGATCAGTCCGTGAAAGCCCAGTTCCTTTCGCAGCAAGCCCGTGAGGACCGCAACCGACAGTGTTCCTGGCGCACCACTCGGGTCGAGCGCTGGCATACTGCCATGAAACGTCATGATCGCGCCGACGCCGGCGGCAATACTGGCGCGGAACGGCGGCAATTCGACTGAGTCGAGTCGTGCCCGCGACGCCGTCACAACCGGCAGAGCCAGATGTGAGTTGACGTCGGTGTCGCCGTGACCGGGAAAATGTTTGCCGGTCGCGATCATGCCATTCTCCTGGACACCACGCACGAACGCTGCCCCCAGGCGACTGACCCACGCCGGGTCTTCGCCGAAGCTCCGGACGTTGATCACCGGATTGGCCGGATTGTTGTTCACGTCCAGCACCGGACCGTACACGATATGGATGCCGAGTGCGCGTCCTTCGACCGCCGTCGCCCGCCCATACTCGTACGCAAGCGCAGTGTCCCGCGTGGCACCGAGTGCCATCAGCGGCGGAAAAAGCGTGGCACCACCGAGATCGATCGCGTTGGGAAGAAAAAAGCCGCCACTGGCACGAAAGCCAGCGCCGGCTTCAAGATCGGCACCAACCAGCAGCGGCACGCGCGCCATGCGCTGCATGGCATTCAGCTTGGCCGCCATCTCCATCGGACTGCCGATCGACATGGTAAACCCACCGACCTGATCGTCCGCAATCCAGCCACGCACTTTCTTCCACGCCGAGTCGCTCGTTGACACGTAATCGGCAAAGACACTCGGCCACACCATCTGGCCCACTTTCTGGCGCAGCGACAGCGAGGCCATGGTCCGGCGCACCCACGCACTGTCGCGCGCCGTGGGATGTTGAGCCCCGGCAAGGCAGGGCAGCAGTAGCGCAAGGGCGGCGCTGCGGAGGCGATGGCGCATCAGTGTGTGATTGTCCCTTGCTTGGTGGTGTCGATTTCTGCGTTGTCTCCCGCCTTGAAAAGATAGGAGCTCATGTTCTTGACCAGAAATTGCCGGGACTGCGGATCCATCACATTCAGGCCATAGTGATTGATGAGCATTGTCTGCTGCTTGAGCCAGTCGCCCCAGCATACCTGGCAGATCTCGGCCTGCACGCGCTGGCCGATGCCACCGGGAAAAGGCGGACGATCAAAGCCGGCGCGCGTGGTGCCGCAACGGCTGCAGGTGAGGTCGGGCACGGCTGACTCGGAAAAAGGGAACGGCCGGAAACACACCGACGCGATACCTGAAAGATGATGAGGGCGACTGCCTTACGGCACTCGCCCTCATCGACCACGGCGGTCTGCAGCGTCAGTCGACGGCGCCCGGACGGGTGCCGGTCATGCCATGCGCATACTTCACTTCGGCCATGCCAAACCACGACAGCAGCGTGATGTACATCCAGCCAATGTCGAACTCGAACCAACGATGCGAGAACTTCGCCGAGTGCGGATCAGCGTGATGATTGTTGTGCAGCTCTTCGCCGGCGATGATGATGCCGAACGGTGAGATGTTGCGGCTTTCGTCCTTGACGTCGTGGTTCCGGTAGCCGAGCGCGTGGCCCACACCGTTGATGATGCCGGCGGCCCAGAACGGGATCCAGATCATCTGGATGCCCCACACGATCGCGCCGACGAACAGACCGAACAGGTACACATCCACCGCCAGCATGACAAACAATCCCAGCGAGCTGCGCTTGGTGAGCAGGTGACGCTCGAGCCAGTCGGCGGGCGTACCCTTGCCGTACTTCTCGAGAATTCCGGGCTGGCGTACGGCGGTGCGGTAGTAGAACGCACCCTTCACCACGATGTTGCGCAGGCCTTCGACCAGCGGTGAGTGCGGATCGCCCTCGCGATCGGCAAACGCATGATGCTTCCGATGGCAGGCGACCCACTCCTTGGTCACGATTGATGTGCTCATCCAGAGCCACACCCGCATCGGCAGCGAGACCAGATACGGGAATCGCACTCCACGGTGTGTCTGTTCGCGATGCAGGAACAGCGTCACGCAGATGTTTGTGATGTGACCAGCGGTGAGAAGAAAAACCACCGGCATCCACCATTCACGCGCCAGACTCGCAAAACCGGGCATTCGAGCGACACTCCTGTACGGGGTAAAGCAGTCCCCTCCTCAGCGAGGGGCGATCCGAGCCGACCGGCGCACCGGCACCAGTCGTTCAGAGAAAGTAGCGCAGTCCGGCCCGCGCGCTCACAACTGAAACACGCTGACGCCGCGGAATGCACGCGAGACCCAATCCACCTGATACACTTGGGACAACATCAGCTGAAGCCGTTCCGGCGCCGCCGGGTGCCATAATCGCCGGAGTCGCGCGACGATGCGCGAATCGCGAGCCTGGGTGAACCTGCCGACACTTCCGGTCATGACCAGGAACCGCCGAACGACATTGGTCGCCCTCAGCGCCGCCGTGGCGGCAGTGCTACCGTCGAGTCTGACGGCGCAGAACGGGTCCATCGCCATGACTGCCACGGTCCGCGCTCGACCACTGACGCTGCTCAACGCCGCGCTGACCCCGGTCCCGGGCCAGCTGCTGGTGCGATTTGACGGTTGCGGCAACGGCGCCATCGCCGTCGACGCGCGAACCGCAACTGCACTGCGACGCACGTCGCGCGTGGTGCTCGGAGCCAGCGCCAACTGCGAGCCGCGAACGGTCGCATTGCAGCTGCCGTCGGACGGCGCCGGCACGGCGTCCTGGATCGTGACGCTCGAACAGTCGGACACCCTGCTGTCCCCGGCATTCGCGCAATTCGTAGTGTCGGCGACGGCCGCTGGAACACGGACCGCGATCGGCTACTGACGGCGCAGCGCCTCAAGCGTAATGGGCGGCACGCGAACGGTTGCCCCATCGTCGGTGGATGCCAACGGCACCGTGCGGGATACGGCGGTCAGTTGATGCGCCAGGAGCCACGCCGCATCGACGCGTACGGTCAGTGTGCCTGGCCGCACGCCGAAGACCACGAACTCGCCATCGCTGAATGATTCGGCGCGCGCGATCACTGCTCCCCTGGCGTCGGAGATGATCAGCGGCACAGGTGGCAACGACACACCGCCCGGACGGTCCCACACTACGCGCCCCTCCACCACTCCACCGGCAACCAACGGAATATCCAATGGTTCGAAGCGGTTCGGTCCCGCCTCGATGCTCTGATGTTCGATGGTCGGAATCCAGAGTGGCGACGGAAGCGACATCGAATCGACCACGATCGGCAACGCCACGAACGGCACCAGATCCCACACGCGATAGCGGCCCTCCGCATCGCTGCGCGCCCAGCCGGTACCGACTTGCACCAGCACGCCCGGAACCGCCGGCTCACCGGGATCACGCTGACCGTTCGCATTCCGGTCCAGAAAAACCGTGCCTGTCACGCCGGTGCGCTGCAGCGATGGCCCTGTGACAAATTGCGGCCGTCGCTCGCCACGAGTGAGCAGCGCCGAACCCTGAACGCTCTGCAGCGCGCTTGAAGCGCCGCGCGCTATCGTGGCCGATGTGTAGCTGCGGAGCGCGTTCAGATCGCGTGAGATTGTGATCGTTGCGAGCGGTCCTCGTTGACCGCGCTGCAAGGCCACGCCGGCGTCGATGCGGAATGTGCCCGGCAGCGGCATCGCCAAGGCTACCGCTTCGCGCACAACGTTCCCGCGGCCATCGATTTCGCCGATCAGTCGCAGCAACGACGCACCGAGGTAGCGTCCGCGATTGCCGTCGGGAAGGACGGTTGCTTCGATGCCGCCGGCCGTCTGCGAATACGTGCCGCGCGACGACTGATCGAAACGCAGATACGGCTGCATCCGAAGCCCCCTGGCTTGCGTGCCAACGCCGATGCGTGCCCGGGTCAGGCCTCCGCCGTCCAGGAACGTGCTGCGATCGAGACTCGCTTCGACCGATGTCTGTCGCACGCCAAGCGAACGCCAGAATGCGTACATGCTGCTCTGCGCACTGCGGCGCGCCGTGAGCAGCGGGTCGATCGGATCAGCGCTGAACCACTGCTGCTCCAACGAAAGCCGCAGCTGTCGCGACGGCTCGACATTGACCGCCAGACGCGTGCGCGACTGCCCCGCCACGTCGAGCTGCACCGCCAGCGCGGTCATGGGCGCCCCGACAAACGACAGGTACGGCGCCTGACGCCAGCCGACGGAGTCGCGCGCCACGCCGTCCACGCCAACCCGCATGGTCCACTGGTCGGTGAGACCGATGCGCATGTCCATCGTGCCAGCCACGATGCACTGCTGGCGCAACCGGCATTGCGCAAAGCTGGCGCCGTATTCGCTGCGATCGCGCGGGAGCAGATCAGCGAGTATGCGCAAATTCTGCGAGAGTGCACGGGTCTGACCAAACGGGCCAACGGCCAGCAGATCCACCGGATTCTCGCCATACAGCACCGGCATCTGCAGCAGATAGCCTGCGCCGCGACCAACGGTGTCCACGGCCACCAGCTCGCCGTTGCGATACGCCTCGATCGACCAGCCCGGCGGCAGATCGCCGCGTAACGTCTGCAGTCCAAACAGGGCCGGACGCGAATACGGCGAATTGGTGAGCATGATCCCGCGGCCGAGTCGCGGCGACGGGCCGCCGCCCAACCCATCGCCAAGCCGGAGCTGCGTGAGCTTGCGGCCATCGCGCCACACGCCAGTCCACGAGGCAAGTGTCGGCAATTGTGCACCGCCGGTCACTGCACCGGTGCTCACTTCGAGCGAACCACCCAGCACGTCGAGTCCGATCGCCGTCGACCAGCCGATGTCACGCCCGGCGCCTGTCAGTGGAACGGACAGTGAGTAGTCAATCACCGCGCCATCGGCCAGCGGTCGCGCAAGCGGCGCAACCAGCGCACGATCCGCGGCAACTCCGGTTCGCGCCAGCAATCGTGCGTGCGCCTGTTCGCGCGCCACGCGTCGACCAATCGGCAATGAGTCGATCAAAGGCACGGAGATGATCAGATCACTCCAGCTCACTTCGAAGACTGTGCGCAGCGCCGACTGCAGCGTGACGATGTCTGCTGTAAGTTCGCCGTCATTGACGCGCAGTGCGCCGCCGGTGATCCGCAGCGGTTCAGCACCGCTCCGCACCAGCATCGAGTCGGCATCGAAGACCAGCCGGTCGCGCGACGGCCAGCGGCGCAGCTCAACTCGCGTCTTCGAGCGTACGACAACTTCGAGCTCGAGCGCTGTGGCCAGTTCAGCCACGGGAAGCCACACCCGTTCGCCCTCACGCTCGCCGCGCAGCGCCAGCGACGCCACCTGTCCAAGTCGCACATCCATCAGCGTCGGTTCAATCGCCGTCTGTGCACGCGCTGATGCGGCGCCCATCATCGAGATGAGCGCCGCAACCAGCACAACACAACCACGACCGACTGCCACGGTCAGCCGCCGGATGCCGGGATGATTACCGTCGTCTCCGCATGCTGCGCCGGCGCGCGCAGCAGCGTGCTCTGCGTCACATCGGGTCGATCCGTGCTCATGTCCACTGAGATGCGATACTGTCCCGGCGGCAATGCGCGGCGATCGAAGGCGAAGCGCGGCGAGATCGACTGATAGACCGCCGTCTGCAGCGCCTGTGTGGCCAGCACCGTGCCCTTGGCATCGAGCAGCTTCACGGTCGTCATGCCGATCCATGCCGCAGTGCCGGTGCGCTGCATCGGCGCGCGGATGACGAGCGAATCGGCCCGGGAGAGCGCCGACAGATCGCCCAGCTGCACGCCCGTCCGCTGCGCGCCATTGCGGTAGTTGACCGCGATGATCGTGCGGACTTCGAACGTCAGGCCGATGCTCACACCGGTGCTGTCCGATGGCGCCGCGGGCGCCTCGGCATCGCGTGCGGCGATCACCAGTCGCGCCCAGTACTCGCCCTCGGCCAGACCAGCTGGCGGCCGCGCCAGAAGACGCACGGTCTGACGCTGATTCGGTGCGAGGATGAGCCGACGTGGAAATGCGTCGACAAAGCCCGCAGCAGATGGCTGTGTGGAGTCCGGCTTCTCGACGATTTCCAGTGTCAGGTCACCATCCGACGTCGTTGTCGGATGACCGTAGACAGCGCGAATGGTGATTTCAGTGGCACGCGACGACGGATTGTACAGCTCGACGGTGCCGGTGCGTTCACGATTGCTCAGCACAACGCTCTGAGGCGCAACCAATACCGCTTGCGCATGCGTCAGCGCCGGCAGCGCCATAGCGAAAAACGTGACCAGCAGACGCAGTTGGTGCAGCACACGTGCCTCGCGGGTGGACGGGGCGGAATGCATCAGACTCCGAGGTTGGTGATGGAAACGATGATCGGGGCGGTATAGGCGCCGACCGGCTGACCGACGCGTGGTGATGCGCGGCCGCCCAGGAAAAACGTCGCACGGGTTGTGGTGACGAGCAGCCAGCGCGTGGCGGTGTTCGGATTGAATCGCTGCATCGACGCGGGTGACGCTGACGGCGCGGCACCTCCATCGGTGGTGCCGAACGACACCGGCAGCGTGGTGCCTGCGCCATTCATCACCGTCGGGAGCGTGTATCGAACCTCGAAGTTCGTTCCGAGGACCGCTTCAACCTGGATCTGACCGCTGCGCGTAATGGCGGCGGCGTCGACGTTCGTCGCGACACCGGGCAACAGAAAGCCGAACGACAGATTCTGCAACGGACGCACGACGAGCGACGTCTGCCCCTGCGCCGCCTGGGCGAGGGAAAGTACGAAGAGAGTCGCGATCAGTCGCGCTGCGACGGAAAAACGGTACATCGTTGCGGGTGGTCAGCGATGTCGGACTGCACGAATCATCCGTCAGCACCCGTCGGTGCTGCGGATGACGGGGACTCACAACCCGGTGTAGGCGGCTGCGAGGACGATCGTACCGGTGTAGGCGCCCTGTGCCTGTGCGACAGCGGGTTGCACACGTCCACCGATGAAGACGAACAGACTTCCACTGACGAAATTCGAGAGTACAGGCGTACCACTCGTGACCGTCAGCGCCGTAGTGCCGACAACCGAGTTGGTGCCGTTCACACGCACGTCATAAGTGTTGATTGGCAACGTGTTCGCACCGCTGGCCAGCGTGGCCGGCAGCGTAAACGTCATTGACACCTGTGAGTTCAGATAGCCGGCAAGCGAGAAACGGCCACTGGTGGCGTCACTGAACAACACCGTCTTGTTCACTCCCTGAAACACGCTGCCGAACGCCAGTGGCGCGTTGCCCGTGACGGTGATCGGCGTGACGACAGTTGCCGTTGCTGCGATGGTCGCTGACTGGCCGCGCGCTGCAGTTGCAGCGATGGCGGCCAGCGCAAGCATCATTCCGAGGTGGCGGAAAGAATGCATGTCGCGCGGCCTTTACAGGCCAGTGTATGCGGCGGCGAGCACGATGTTGCCGGTATATGCCCCCTGCGCCTGTGCAGCGGCGGGCAGTACCCGTCCACCGACGAACAGGAACAGATTTCCGCCAACCAGGTTCGCATTCACGGGCACGCCGCTGGTGACAGTCAGCGCGGTCGCGCCGGCAGTCACATTGGTGCCGTTCGAGCGGATGTCATACGTGTCGATCGGCAGCGTATTGGCGCCGCTTGCCAGCGTCGCGGGCAGTGTGAACGTCATCGCAACCTGCGATATGCCGAAGCCTGAAATGCTGAAGCGACCGCTGGTCGCGTCGCTGAACAACACTGTCTTGTTTACGCCCTGGAACACGTTGCCGAAGGCGAGACCGGCGGTGCCTGTCACAACCAGCGGAGTGACAACGGTCGCGGTCGCAGTCACGGTCGCCGACTGTGCCGATGCAATCGCCGGAAGGACGAGGAACGCGGCAAGGGCCGCGAGTCGAGCTGTGCGCATAGATGGTCCGAGAGTGGGCGGGAAAGAGGCGCAGCAGACACACCGCCCGGCGTGCCCGCTGCGGTGACTCGGCAACCTCGACCGAGTCCTCAGCGCTCCCTTCCATATCTCGGATCGTGCCACCGGCAAAAAACGCCGGTACTGTCAATAATTCTGACAGTGTCGGCGTTTTGTTTTGCTCGCGATCACGCCGGTCTGCCGGATGAGTCGCATTCGAGTGTCGACTCAAAGCTATACAAATCAATTACTTGGCGAACTAACTTGCAAGCTCGGCAATTCCTGCAGCGGCGTGCTCTGCAATTGCTGAACAGCTTCCAGAATATTGGCGTTGTGCAAGCCCGTTTGCGCGCTGCGGCAGCCGCGCCCGGTTACTCGAGCGCCTTCACCTCGCCCACCAGCTTGGTCAGGCTCGCCTTGGCATCGCCGAAAAGCATGCTCGTCTTCTCGTCGTAAAAGAGCTCGTTCTCGATGCCGGCGAACCCCGCCGACATCCCGCGCTTCATCACGATGATGTGCTTGGCATCGCCGACGTTGAGGATCGGCATGCCGTAAATCGGCGACGTCTTGTCGTTCTTCGCGGCCGGATTGACGACGTCATTGGCACCGATCACCAACGCCACATCAGCGCTCGCAAATTCGGCGTTGATCTCCTCCATGTCGTACAGGCGATCGTACGGAACGTTGGCCTCGGCGAGCAGCACGTTCATGTGACCAGGCATCCGGCCGGCCACCGGATGAATCGCGTACTTCACCTCGCCACCCTTCTTTTCGATCAGTTCTGCCAGCTCGCGCACGACGTGCTGACTCTGTGCCACCGCCATGCCGTAACCGGGTACCACAATCACCTTCGACGCATAGCCGAGCTGCACTGCGGCGTCTTCGGCTGAGATGCTGCGCACGGTAAGGCCAGCCGACGATTTCGCGCTGACCTTCCCGCCACCACTGCCGAATGCGCCGAACAGCACGTTTGCAAAGCTGCGGTTCATTGCCTTCGACATGATGATCGACAGGATGAAGCCCGACGCACCGTCCAGCGCACCGCAGATGATCAGCACATTGTTGCCGATCGCAAAGCCTGTCGCCGAGGCGGCGAGGCCTGCATACGAGTTGAGCAGTGAGACCACGACCGGCATGTCGGCGCCACCGATCGGCAACACCATCGTGATACCGATCACGAATGCGATCGCGATCATGCTGAAGAACACCGTCATATTCGACGGATCGTAGATCATATAGCCGAAGCACCCGACGGCGGCCGAGAATAGCACCAGGTTGACGAAGTTCTGTCCCTTGAACGTCACCGGCCGTCCGGTGATGAACTCCTGCAGCTTGCCGAACGCCATGAAGCTGCCCGTCACGGTGAGGCTGCCGAACAACACCTCAAAGCCGAGCGCCGTCATCTTCGCGCCGCCGATCGCAACGCCGTCATGGTGGGAGTGCCAGAATTCCGCAACACCCACGAGCGTTGCCGCCAGCGCACCGAACATGTGACTGAATGCAATGCGCTGAGGCATAGCGGTCATCGGCACAAACTTGCCCAGCGGATAGCCGATGATGGACCCGATGATCAGGCCGGCGATGATCCACTGATAGGTGAGGATGTCCTGATGCACCAACGTGCCGATGATCGCCAGCAGCATACCGACGGCGGCCATCTGCATGCCGCGCTGCGCCTGATCGGGCTTGGTCAGGCCGCGCAGCCCGAGAATGAAAAGAACCGAGGCCGCGAGATAGCAGCCCTGCATAAAGAGCTCACGCATGCTTGGACCCTGCCGGCAACTCGACCTTCTTGTCGGCGCGCTTGAACATGCCCAGCATGCGATCGGTAATGATGAATCCGCCGACAACGTTGGTCGTGGCGCAGATCACCGCGATAAAGCCGAGGATCGTCGATATGGTGCCGAATTTTCCACCGGCGGCAACCAGGGAACCGACCAGCGAGATACCCGAAATCGCGTTGGTGGCCGACATCAGCGGTGTGTGCAGCAGCGGCGGCACGCGCGTGATGAGCAGGTAGCCGACAAAGCCGGCCAGTACAAAGACGTACAGAGAAATGATGTAGTCGCCAGTCATGACAATTCCGGTCGGAGTGCGGTCAGCTCAGTCGAATCTGGCCATCGTGCGTGACGAGCATCGCGCCCGTGATCTCATCGGCTGGATCGACGACGAGGGTGTTGCCCTCTTTCGAGGTGAGATGCTGCAAAAGCGTGAACACATTTCGTCCGAACATCTGTGAGGCGTGCATCGGCTGCGTCGCCGGCAGGTTGCGCGGACCCATGATCGTCACGCCATTCTCCACCACCGTCTCACCGTATTTTGTGAGTTCGCAGTTACCACCGGTATCGGCGGCCAGATCGACGATCACCGACCCGGGCTTCATGCGGCGCACCATGTCGGCAGTGATCAGCGTCGGTGCAGCGCGACCGGGAATTGCGGCGGTGGTGACGACGAGGTCCTGTGAGACGATGTGAATACCAATCGTCTCGAGAGTTTTCTGCGCCTCATCCTGCGATTGCGCCTTGGCGTATCCGCCCTTGTCTTCGGCGGCAGCCGAGACGACTTCAGATTTCACGAACGTTGCGCCGAGTGACTGCACCTGTTCCGCCGCCGCCGGTCGCACGTCGAATGCGCTGACGATTGCGCCGAGCCGTCGCGCGGTGGCGATTGCCTGCAATCCGGCCACACCTGCGCCAATGATGAACGCCTTGCCAGGTGTGAGCGATCCGGCGGCGGTGGTCATCATCGGCAGCAACCGTGGCAGCGCGGCAGCGCCCATCAGCACGGCCTTGTAGCCGGCGACTGTCGCCTGTGAACTGAGGACGTCCATCGATTGCGCGCGCGAGATACGCGGCACGCGCTCAAGCGCCAGAGTGCTCACGCGCTGCGTTGCGAGCTGCTGAATGAGGTCGCCGGCCGATTGCGCGTTGAGCAGGCAGATCAGCGTTACGTCGGAAGGCAGCAGCGACATTTCCGAGGCCAGCGGGCGCTGCACCTTCGCGATGACGTCCGCGCCAGCCACGGCAGCTGCTGCGCCGTCCGCCAGCGTTGCGCCGGCGGCGGCGTACGCCGCATCGGAATAAAAGGCGCGAAGTCCGGCCCC
Organism: Gemmatimonadaceae bacterium; assembly: GCA_031380785.1. GTDB lineage: Bacteria > Gemmatimonadota > Gemmatimonadetes > Gemmatimonadales > Gemmatimonadaceae > JACMLX01. Next base: position 24,167 of record JANMWU010000330.1, on the reverse strand, counting down.
TTTCTCGACGACGACGGTTGCACCGGCCTTCGTCAGCTTGGCGACATTCTCCGGCACCAGCGCAACACGCTGTTCGCCCTCGGCACGCTCGGTCAGAACGGAAATTCGCATGAATTCAGGCAGTGGTGAGCAGCGATCAGGACCGGACCGCGCACCGCCGCAGTGCATGCGGGCGCAGTGACGAACGAACGAAAAAAGGTGCGGCGGAGCGCGGACCCCTTCAGCTGCGAAAGTCGTCCAACTCGTGCACACGCCCATCGAGCGGCTCGGACGCCAGTCCAACCAGAATGCTGGCCAGGGCAGGGCCGGAGATCGACGCCAGTTTCGCCGCGCGCCGCCGATTACCCAGCAGACCGAGCAGCACCGCTACCGAATCCAGAAGGACCGCACCCATCCGCTCGGCTGGCCGCGACTCGCCGCGGTAAGGCCCCGAAATGAAGCTCGGTCGCACAACAGTAAACGGGTTTAGTCCGCTCGACAGTGCGAACTCGACGGCCGCCCGCACGCGCAGATATTCGTTTCCGCCCGCCGAAGCACCCAAAGCGGAAAGGTAGACGAGACCGGCCTCAGGTGCGGCACTTCGCGCCGCAGTGATGATCATTGTGGTGAGGCCAGGATCGACGTAGCCGGTTGCGCCGATGACGAGAACTCGCATGCGCTTACGATATGCGCTCTGATGCGGCGGTACGTAATCCGCCGGTGGGTGATCCGGCGAAGCGTTCCAGCCACTCGGCCGTGAGTGCCCAGACCTGCTCGCGGCAGCGATCAACTGTGATGACGTGGCCACAGCCCGTCACCCACTTCTGATCGCACACCACAGCGTTCGCGAACAGCTCGGGATGTGATTCGGCGAGTGGCACCGGAATGCGATAGTCACTCCGCGAGTGCACCAGCAGCGTCGGAGCGCGGACATCGGCAGCGGCAAACCGCGCGTCGTGCGCGACGCTGACCAGATCACGAATCCGTTTCGGCGGCACCGCGCCATAGCCCAGCGCCAGCGCACGCGCATCCGGGTCGAAAATTGAACGGTCGCGATCGCCGCCGTCGAGGTAAGGCATCAGCAGATTGATCACTCCGGCGAGCGGTGCGAGACGCTGCGCGCTGGCGGGAGGTGTGAGGTATGGCGCCAGCAGTACGAGCGCCGGCAGCGAATCATCCTGCGCCGCTTCGAGCGTCGTGAGCGCACCACCCATGGACAGACCGACCAGTGCTACGGTCGCATACTGGGCTTTCAGCGCGACGTACTCCCGATGCATCGCGCCGCGCCAATCGGACGCGCCACTGGCATCGAAATCGGCCAGCGTTCGTCCGTGACCCGGCAACAGCGGGGCGCGCACCGTCCATCCGTGCGATCGGTGCAGGAATTGAGCGAGCATGTGCAGGGTTTGCGGCGTATCACCAAAGCCGTGTACAAGGAGCGCCGCGTGTGTCGCGCTGCCGTGGAGTGTGATGGCCTCTGCGCCGGAAATAATGCCGTCTGCACCCACCGGCAATCGCGCCCGATCGGCACGCCGCGTTCTCGTCAGCCGCCAGCGATAGGCGATGACGTGCAGCAGCGTTGCTGCAGCGAGAACCAGTGCGAATGCCCGCAGCATCCCGGGCGCGTTCAGTACTTTGCGACCGTCTGATCGACGTCGTCACTCCAGCGATCGATGCCGCCAATCATGTGTGACACGCGTGCGAATCCCTGGGTCAACAAAAAATCCCCCGCCATCTCGCTGCGCATACCGTGATGACAATGCAGGATGATCTCGCGCTCGCGCGGCAGCATCCCGATGCTTTGCGGCAGCGTGCGCAACGGAATCAGTGTCGCACCTTCGATGTGAGCGGTCACATGTTCGTTTGGCTCGCGCACATCCACGAGCATGACGTCATCGGCGCGTGCGACGAGAGCATCGCGGATCTCGACCGGTGTGAGGTTGCTCAGCATCGCTGCAGTCGGCGGAAGAGTGGTGTCGTGTGCACTTGCCTCACGGCCGGCTCGCGCATGATCGCCGCACGACGGACATGACGGGTCGCGCGCAAAGGCAATCTCGCAAAAATGCATGCGTAGCGCGTCAACCATCAGCAGACGCCCACCCAGCAATTCACCGATGCCGGTGATCCACTTGATCGCTTCGGTGGCCTGCAGCATTCCCATCAAGCCAGGCATCACGCCAAAGACGCCGGCTTCGGCGCAACTCGGCACCGAGCCCGGAGGCGGTGGCACCGGGAAGAGGCATCGGTAGCACGGCCCGTCGGCCAGGCCAAAGAACGACACCTGTCCCTCGAATCGCTGCACGCTGGCATAGACATACGGCGTGCCGCTCTCCACGCAGGCGTCGTTCAGCGCGTAACGGGTTGCGAAGTTGTCGGTGCCATCGATCACGAGGTCACACCCGTCAATGAGTGCGGCAGCGTTGCTGCGGTTGAGTCGCACTGCTTGCAGGTCCAGCCTGACCAGCGGGTTGAGAGTTTCAATGCTTGCGCCCGCACTGGTCACCTTCAGCTGCCCGACACGGTCGGTACGGTGCAGTATCTGCCGCTGAAGGTTGGAGAGCTCGACCCGGTCGGCGTCGACGATGCGAAGCGCTCCGACGCCTGCGGCAGCCAGATACAGCGCCACCGGTGAGCCCAGTCCGCCAGCGCCGACGATCAGCACGCTGGCGCGCTTCAGCCGCTGCTGGCCAGCGATACCGATACCCGGCAGGCTCAGGTGCCGTGCGTACCGGTCCATTTCGTCACCGGTCAGCGCCGGCGTGCGCCGATCCCCAGTCGCATCACTCACGGTGCGAAGTTACTTAGCGCGCTGTAACTTTGCGGCAGGGATTCCGCTCACTCTGATGCCGCAGCGCAACAGATCGGGCTGCGTGACACCGTAGACCAATGCCACGCGACGATGCGTGCGGGGGAGTTCCGGGTATGCAAGTTCAAGGGGCGCAAGCAGTTATGTACGCCTTGCCCCGAGGCACGTGGGAAGCCTCTATGGACGAGCTTGGTTGGCGTGCATGTTGCCACCGCTCTGATCCGTAAAGCAGCGCACCTCTATCCCACGGCACGCCCTCGTGTGAGCGCACCGCCCCTCTCGATCGCCATCATCGGCAACGACGCGTTCCTCGCGGCCTTGCCCGCGCTTCCCGTGCAGCTCATGCACGCGGCGCTGGCCGCAGGCTTCGATGCCGTTGTACCGGCAAGCCTCGGCGATGAATTGGTAGCCGGAGAAACCCTGCGTCTGGCTCAGCTGCGCGGGCGGCGACCGGTGGTGCAGTGCGCCTGCCCTTACGCACTCTCTCAGCTATGCAAACGTGAGGCCAATCTCGCGGATGTGACCATTGCGGTGGCTCCGGCGCCGGTGGCGCTGGCGCGTGCACTGCGCCTCGAGCAGCCGGAACCGCAGCACATCACGTACATCGGCGCGTGCCCAGCCGCGCAGGATCCATCCATCGACCTGCAGGTCATGCCGGATGCGTTCAGGCGCGGGCTGGAGCAGCGAGGCATAATTGCCCGCGCGCAGCCGGACGTATTCAGCGATCGTGTGCCACCTGACCGCCGACGTTTCATTTCGCTACCTGGTGGCGCTCCACGCCCCGCACTGGTGGAAACGGTGCTGCGACGAAACGTCGTCAGCCTCGGCGGGTTGATGAATCCGCTGCTTGCCGTAGCCGATGCGCTATTCGATGGGGGAGTAACACTTATTGACCCCGCCGGTGCGTATCGCTGCGCGTGCGCCGGCGGTGACGCATCCCGGTCTGTAGCGGAAGGACGTCTGGAAATCGAAAGACTGGAGCCCGCGCGCGCCGCGTCCCAGATCTTCGAAGCCCCGCCATGGCTCGATCTGCGCCCAACGCCAGTCTCGCCCGACGTCGAGTCCATTGACGATGTCGCGCCCGTTGCGAGCCCGGTGAGTTTCGGCGACGCGGCACGTGTGGATGCCGTCTTCCCGCCGTCAGAACGCAGCGTGCCGCCGACCACTGCGGCAACTGGCGACGCAGCGCGGCGCATGTACGCACTGGGCGTCCGGACCGCGCGCAAACGGACACCACAGACTGTGCAGAGCGCGGACGTCGCAAACGAACACGACACGCATCTCCCTCCAACCTCGCCGACACTGCGCGCGCAACCCATCGATCGCGAGGTGCCGCTGACTGAGCCGCGCGAAAGTCTCGCCGACTTTCTGCGGGACGTTGCGCCGCCGCCGATACGGCGCGCACCCGGGATTGACGACTTGTTGCGTAGAGACTGACGCTGAAACACGCAGGGCATCGCGACGCGTGCGATGCCCTGCGTGTTTCAGGGCGCAATTCAGCGGCCGCCGCTCAACGACTTCTGGCGCCGTGCGGCAGCGCCGCACGCGCTTCGTCCAGCGCCGCTGAAGCGCTGTTCACGCGCGTGATCAGATCGGCCAGCTCGGCGCGCGCCAGTGCCGCGTCCTTCGCACGCACCGCTTCGCCGATCGTCGGGAAGATCATCGTGGAGTAGCCGTTGTCGACATCGGCGGCGTAGATCAGACCGCGTACCCACGCGCGCGATTTGAGTCCCTCCGCGCGCGTAAGCCGGCGCTCGACTTGTCGGAGTGCAGCATTCGTCGCGCGTTGCGCCGTGGCCGCGATACTGCCTTTCGCTAGCGCACTGTCACGCGCGCCGTTGAACGCCGCAGCGTGCCCGACGAAGTTCGCCCAGGCCGCGTCGAGAGCGCTTGCATCGCCGGCATTGATCGAGGCAAGCTGGCGCGTGGTGCGTTCAGTGTAACGGCGCATGGTACGCCCGAACTCGACGTAGTCGTACGGCACGATCTCGGCATTTGCGAGGCGCAGCAACATCGCAGCGGCGAGTCGCGCGGCGGCCGCGTGCGCGACGTATCCCGTGTCGCCAAAGGTCTCCATCCACCGGCGCGAATCGTACGCCGAGTGATACACGCCACCGGGCCCGCCGAAGCCCCACTCAGCGTGGGGAATGCCAAAGTGATTGTAGAAGCCGGCAAAGTCCGAACCGCCGCCTGGATCACCCATGGCCGGTTCGGCGCTGTCTGCAACCGCCGCGCGCTTTCGCCAGGTGGCATAGATGGAGCCGTTACCGCGCGGATCGGGGACGTCGCGCGACAGCTCGCGTGTCAGCCCACGCAGTGATGGTGAGCCGCCTGCGCCGAAGTCGAATCCTGTCGCGCTGACGTCGAGGTTGAGGTATGCAACACCGCCGCGCTGCAACCGCAGTGAATCATCCTCGACAAACTCAGTCGAGCCGATCAATCCCCATTCTTCGGCATCCCACGTTGCGAAGATCATTGTGCGCGCCGGGGGCTGTCCGTTCAGCGCACGCATAACGGCGCGTGCCGACTCGACAATACTCGTCACGCCGCTGACGTTGTCACCGGCACCAGCGCCCCACGCATCGCGATGACCGCCGATCACGATAATTTCGTCCGGATTCGCCTTGCCGGGCAATGTCGCGGTGGTGTTGTGAATCATCTTGAACGGCACATTGTCGAGCGTGACTTGCACACGCGCGCGAACAGGGCCGGGCCCGATGTGATAGCGAAATGACAGACCGCCCTGCCACGCCTGCGGAATGCCTGTGCCGCGCACACCTTCGAGCAGCGCCGACGCGGTGCCATACGACACCGGCACGACGGGAATATGCGGAATCGCCATCTGCTCCACCGGCACGCGCACTGCATTTTCGGTGGCACCATATCCCGGTGTGCCCGGATCGCCGTAGCTGTTGTACACGCTGCCGCGCTGCACGCCACGTGCATTGCGCATCGGCCCGGTCGGATAGACGTCGCCGGTGACGAAGCCATCGTCGATGGGGTCGGAATAAATCAGGATCGCAACGGCGCCGTGTTTCTCTGCTTCGCGCGCCTTGATGCCACGAAAACTTCGCCCGTATCGCGCCACGACAATCTTGCCTTTCACGCTCACGCCGATGGAATCGAGCTTCAGGTAGTCTTCCACCAGGCCGTAGTTCACGTACACAACGTCAGCGGTCACATCACCGGCAGCACTGTATCCGTTCACGGTGGGATACTGCGCGAGTTGGGAAGCCGAATCGCTCGCGATCGCTGGCTCGTCGTCGGCCAAGTCCATCGGATCCGGCAACACCCGCGACACATGCACCGCAGTAGCGTGCGGGAGATATACCCGATAGCTGCGTGTCTCAATGCGCAGGCCGAGCTTTCGCAGTTCGGCGTTTACGTAGTCGCGCGTACGTTCCTGCGCGGGTGTCCCGGCGATGTGCGGCTCGATGGTCAGTGCGCGTGCGATCCGTCGCGCCGAATCCGGCGATGGCACCGCGATGGCGCGGCGTTCGAGATCGCGCTGAGCGGCGCTGGCAGATCCGGTGTAGCCGACGAGCGGCACCTGCGAGCAGACAGCCGCGGGCAGCGCAGCACTCAGCAGAAGGGTACGAATCAATCGATGCATGTGTGCGATGACGGATGGGGAACGGTCGGGCGGTCCGTCATGGTGTGGTGCCGGTCTGCGCACCGCAAGGCACCCCCGCGCGCACTATTCGTCGTGCAACTCCTGCAAAAGGCGGGCGGCGACCCGACGCAACGCCAGATCCGGGTCGTGGGAGCCCGCGACGCCTGACGCCAGTGACGCGAACTGCGAACGCATTTCGCCGAGAATCATCTCGGTGTTCGGATCACGAACTCCAAGCCGCTGAATGGTGAGCGTCGCAATTTCCCGGAGCAGCGCGCGCAGATCGTCCGGCAACGCCGCCAGCTCTTCCGGATCCGTAACTGACGGCGGCACCTTCTGACCGGTGCGCAGACGCGGTGCCGATACCAGTGCGCGCAGCGACGCGACCGCGACCACAACGGCGCCTGGCCCATGTTCGCGCAGCGATACAACGACGTTCAGGCGCTTGAGTCGCGTGCAGCGACGAAGCACGGCCTCGCGCACCTTGCCGACGCCGTCCAGGCTGCCGAGGCCGCGCCCGGTGATGACAAGCACGTCGCCGCCACCTTCGGCCTGTTTCAGGCGCAGCCACGCTTCAACCCGTGTTTCCGCCTCCGCAACCGTCGGCAGGCCGTCGCGGAGATTGAGCGTGCGCGACGCGCCGAAGCGCAACTCGTCGAATGCGCGCTCAATCGGATGCACATTCACCGACGAGCGTGGCGGCTTAGCGCCTGAACGCATCGCTCAGTACCACACCATCCAGCTTTTCGGCCGGCGTCACGCCAAGCAGCGCGGCCAGCGTCGGTGCCATGTCCACCACGCGCACCGTACGCGCACGACGTACGCCACGTGCGAAGCCAGGGCCGTAGAAAAGGATCGGCACTCGCGCGTCGCGATCGTTCGGCGACCCGTGCGTGGCGTAGTTAACGCCATTCCAGTACACGTACGGCTGCGGCGACACGAGCAGAACAACCGGCAACGCCGGCGGCAGTGCGTGCAGCCATCGTCGCGCAACGGCGTCGTGGAGTGTGTCTGCCTTCGCGAGATCACCGCGTTTGTCCACCCGCGCCACCCCGGGCAGGCGTCGGAAGGCAGCTGCCATGGAAGACACCACCGAATCCAGCGGCACGTTGGCGGCGCGAAATGCCGCCGAATCCGCGAACAGCATTCCGAACTCGAAATCGAGTGCGTGCGCGGTGTCGAGGCCGCGGGCCGCGAGTGCCCGCTTTGCTGCAAGAATCACCGGATCGGCATTCACGCGCAGCGTCGCGCCTGGCTGACCGGCAAAATGCAGTTCAGGAAATGGCTGCACGCCATGATCAGCGGTGAGCGCGATCACGATCTTCGATGAATCGCGAACCCTGTACAGCGAATCGAGGAACTCGCCGAGATAGCGATCGAGTCGGAGCATCTGATCGTGGATCTCGCGCGAATCGGGGCCGTAGCGGTGACCGACGGCGTCGGTGGTCGACAGTGAAACTGCGAGCACGTCAGTGCCCGGTCCTTTGCCGAGCTGCATCGCATCGAGACCCGCCATCGCAGCCTGCAACGTGAGCCAATCCATGCGCGGGTCGTCGCCAATGGCTCGAACGGCCTGCACAGTATCAGTTGGCAACGTGTGCGGAAACATGAAGTTCCGTCCGAGGCTTTCGATCGGCACGCTGTCAGCTTCGGCATAGCTGGAAGCGTCGCGGAGCAGCGTCCATGAGGTGCCGGTCAACTGTTGCGGCAACTGACGCGCATTGAATCGCGTGAGCCATGTGGGCAGCGTGTCCGCATACCAGCTGCTGGTGGTGAAGCGACCGTCGCTGGCGTACCAGTACACCGATTGCCTGGAGCGACCGATCGGCAGAATGGCGCCGCGATCCTTGCGACTCACGGAGAGCGCGCGTGACTTTGGATCGGCCGCGATAAGCCAATCGGTGACAGTCGTTCCCTGAAAGCGGTACGGCGATGCACCGGGACCGCCGCCACCGATCAGTGGATGTGCATTGTCATTCACGCCGGCGGTGTTGCGTACGATGCCCGTGTGCGACGGAAATCGTCCCGACATCGTCGACGCGTGTCCGGGCGCCGTCTCGGTGGTGGCGTGGTCCTGATAGCCGTTGGTGTACAACACGCCACCCGATTGCAGCCGATGCAGACCGCCGGTGAACTGCGCGCCAAATCGGGCGAAGTACTCCGGAATCATCTGATCGACAGTCAGAAACACGACCAGCGTCGGGCGAGTGGCGGCCCTCGTGCGCTGTGCCGGCAGCGATCCACTGACGGCAGCGTGTGCGACGGCCGTCAGTGCGACGGCGAATGCCGCAGCACGCGTCAGGGTACGGGAAGCGTGGCGAGTCATACGCGAAAGCTACTCAGCCGACCTCGTTGTCCGAAGCTGATTTTACGCTCATGTGGCACCGATCGTGTCGCGTTTCTGCGACGGGGCCGGGGCCCACCTGACGGCGTCAGGGCGCGACGGTATCGCGAAGGGCCCGGTCCAGCATTCCGACGGCACGCTCGAGGTCTGCGCGGGTCGCCACCAATGGCGGCAGAAGGCGGAGGGTGTGGTCGCCAGCCGAGATGATCAGCAGCCCCTGCGCGCGAGCCCGCTCGATCACGCCGCTGGCCGGTTCGGTCACATCCACGCCCCACATAAATCCGACGCCGCGCACCGCGCGCACGCTGGCGTGTGTGTCCTTGAGCGCGGCCAGCCGCGCGCCGAACCACGCGCCATCTTCGCGAATGCGTTTCAGCAGCGCCGGGTCTGCAAGGCGCTGGCACACATGAAGCGCTACGTGCGATACCAGCGGACCACCGCCAAATGTGGTGCCATGCTCGCCCGGTTGCAGCGCGCTGGCAACTGCGCTGGTGAGGAGAATTGCACCCATCGGCAAACCGCCCGCGAGCGGCTTCGCGAGCGTGAGGATGTCCGGCTTGATGCCGATCGGTTCGTGCGCGAGGAAGCACCCGGTGCGTCCGAGTCCGCACTGAATCTCGTCCAGCACCAACAACACGTTGCGCGCTCGCGTCAGCGTGCGTAACGCGCGAAGGAATGCATGATCAAGCGGCCGCAGCCCACCTTCGCCCTGCACCGGCTCGATGATCACGGCGGCAGTGCGTTCCGACGAAATCACCGCGGACAACGCATCGAGGTCACGCTCAACAATCGTCACGCCAGGCGTCAGTGGACGAAACGGCATGCGATAGGCCGCGCGATCGGTTGCGGCGAGCGCGGCGCCCAATCGCCCATGAAAACTGCCGCGCACCGACACGATCTCATGCTTCGCCCCCTCGGCATCAACCGACCGTCCCCATCGGCGCGCGAACTTGATCGCGCCTTCCACCGCTTCCACACCGGAGTTGCAGAAGAACACCTTGTCTGCAAAGGTCCGCGCCGTGAGAAAATGCGCGAGACGCTCGACCGGCTCGTTTGACACCAGGTTCGACAGGTGTATGAGCCCCGTCGACAACGCTTCGGCGATGGCGGCATTGACACCGGCATCGTTGTAGCCGAATGCGTTGGTGGCAATACCTGACATGCAATCGAGATACGCGCGACCGGCGGCGTCATACAACGTCACACCTTCGCCACGCACGATGGTGAGCGGGAATCGCTTGTACGTGTAGGCGATGCTGCTCGCCGGTGCGGCAGCGTCAACGGCCGGCTGTGAAACTGGAAGGCTCACATCAGCTTTCGACGGTTCAACCGGAGTCGCGAGGGCGGTGTTCATGCTGACACTCCTGCTTGAGTTATCACAGTTCCGCGCCTGTCATCGGTCAGCGCACTCACCGCGCCGATTCTGACACGCGCCACACCACGCGCAAGCGCATCGAGCGCCGCATCGAGTTTCGCCGCCATGCCACCGCGCGCAACACCCTGGCGAATGGCTTCACGGGCGGCGTCAGCATCGAGCTGCGACACCGGCACACCATCGATCAGCACCCCTTCAACATCGCTCACCATCAGCAGTTCCGAGGCGCGCAGCGAGATCGCGATCGCCGCTGCTGCGTCGTCACCGTTCACGTTCAGGACACCGGCGCCGGTTGAGTCGCGATCGCGTCCAAGCGGTGAAATCACGGGGCAGAATCCACCGGCGAGCAGATGGTACAGCAACAGCGGATTGACGTCCGTGGGCGTGCCCACTTCGCCCATCGTGTCACGCCGGTCGGCAACGGCGCGCAGCAATCCGGCATCTTCACCCGAGACGCCAACAGCAGGCAGTCCGGCACCAACCAGTGTCGCAACCAGCCGCTTGTTCGCACTTCCCGACAACGCCATACGCAGCAGATCAAGATCTTCAGCCGCCGTAACGCGCTTGCCGTCAACAAACTGCGCGACGCGACCATAGGCGCTCTGCAGCGCCGAGACTTCATCGCCGCCGCCGTGCACGATGACCAGTTCCGGCGCCGCAATCCAGGCGGCGGCAAGCACGCCCGCCAGCGCAGGATCCGACTGCACGCGTCCGCCCAGCTTCACCACGCGAATCACAGCGGAAGCCCAGCCGTTTCATCGAAGTTGCAGAGCAGATTCGCGTTCTGGATCGCCTGACCGGCGGCGCCTTTGACCAGGTTATCGATGGCGACGAACACCTGCAGCATCGGCTGGCGCGCGTGCAGCAACGTGGTGGCGAAGATGCGTGCCACGTTGCGGTGCTGTACATCACGCAGACGCGGCGGGGCGCTTGCGATCTCAACGAACGGTTCAACTGCGTAGTGCGTGCGGAACAGTGCCAGCGGATTGGTGATCGGCTCGCGCAGCGTGACCGTGATGGTCGCGAGGAGACCGCGCGCAACCGGCAGCAGGTGCGGCGTGAACAACACGTCCACATCAGCGCCGCACGCGTCCAGCGTGGCGCGTATCTCGTTCAGATGGCGGTGCGTATTGCCGACGCCATAGGCGCGAAAATCTTCAGTCACTTCGCCGAACAGCAGATCGGGGCGCGGCGAATTGCCAGCGCCGGTCACGCCGCTCGCTGCGTCCACAATCACCGCTGCGCCCGGCAGCAACAGATCGCGGGCAATCAGTGGCAACAGGCCCAGCAGCGATGCGGTTGGATAACAGCCTGGATTGGCGACCACCTGCGCGGTGCGGATCTCGTCACGATTCAATTCAGGCAAACCATATGGCGCATCGAGGTCGGGAATCGCCGTTTCCGGCTGGCCCGGCCGGAGATCGCTCGAGAGGTCGATCACTTTCGCGCCCGCCTGATGCGCGCGCGAAACCCACGCCGCCGAGGCCCCGTGCGGCAGCGCCGAAAAAATCACGGCGGCGTCGGAGAGTGACACCGCGTCGGCCGCGGCCAGCGTGATGTCGCGGCCGGGCAGTCGCAGCGTCTCCCCGGCGCGCGAGTGAGCCGCCGCGTACGCCAGTTCGAAGTGCGGGTGGGCCGCCACCAGAATGCAGAGCTCCTGCCCCGCGTATCCGCTGGCCCCTAGCACGCCGACAGGGAGTTTATGCATATTGAATGCATATTCTTTCACTGCCCCCCCGTCAATAGCCGGTCACGGGCGCGACCCGATCACTCACCACCGCGAGTGCCCGCCGATGGCCAACAAGCGAGAACGCCACCTGGCGATCCGCGAGATCGTCGAGACGAGCGCCGTCCAGAGCCAGGACGAATTGCGGAAGCTGCTGCGACAGCGCGGGTGGGATGTCACGCAGTCCACGCTGTCGCGGGATCTGCATGAATTGCGGCTGGCGCGCATTCCGACTGGCGACGGTGTGCGCTACGCCTTCGCCGACGGTGGGGTGGCCACGATGGAGGACGATCGCGGCGCACTCGACCACCTGCTGCCACAGTTGTTCGACAAGGTCGACGGCACCGGCGAGCTGGTCGTGCTCCACACCGTCACCGGCGGCGCCCAGCCGGTCGCCGCCGCCATCGACAGCGAAGCCTGGCCCGACGTGCTCGGCACCATCGCCGGCGACGACACCATTCTCCTGGTGTGCCGCTCGGTGGAGGCCCGTACGCGGGTCATACGACGCCTGTCGTCGCTGGCCGGCGAGCGCGGTTGAAACACGATCCTGAGCCCTTGTGGCCCGGTTCAATTTTTGCGAAGTTATGCAGTGAATCTGCATAAAATTTCACTTGTCGGAGTCTGGAAATGCCCCACACCATCGCGCTCGCCTACTCGGGCGGCCTTGATACTTCGATCATCGTCCCGTGGCTGAAGGAGCACTATCCGGGATCGCGCGTGTTCTGCGTGGCCGCCGATATCGGTCAGGGCGACCTGGACGGCATCCGTGAAAAGGCTATCGCGTCGGGGGCCGAAGACTGCATTGTGGCCGACCTCAAGGAAGAATTCGTCCGCGATTTCATCTTCCCGATGATGCGCGCCGGCGCGATCTACAACCGCAAGTATCTCCTCGGCACGTCAATCGCACGTCCGCTCATTGCGCGCGCGCAGGTGGAAGCAGCGCGCAGGGTCGGCGCCGATGCGCTGGCGCACGGTTGCACCGGCAAGGGCAACGATCAGGTACGCTTCGAGCTGACATACATGACCTTCGCGCCCGATCTCGAAGTCATCGCGCCGTGGCGTATCTGGGACATCCGCAGTCGCGAAGATGCGATCGCGTATGCCAAGGCCCGCAACATCCCGATCGCCGCGACGGTTGAAAAGATCTATTCCCGCGACGAAAACCTCTTCCACCTGTCACACGAAGGCGGTGGACTTGAGGATCCGAACTGGGAGCCGAAGGAAGACATGTTCGTGCTGACGACGTCGCCGGAAAATGCGCCCGACAAGGCCGAGTACGTGACGATCGAGTTCAGCGCCGGGACGCCGATCAGTGTGAACGGCGAAAAGCTCGGGCCCTTCGATCTGCTCACGAAGCTCAACCGGATTGGCGCCCGGAACGGTGTCGGCCGTATCGACCTGGTTGAAGATCGGATGGTGGGTATGAAGAGCCGCGGTGTGTATGAAACGCCCGGCGGCACGCTGTTGTATGCGGCGCACTCGGAGCTCGAGCAGATCGTGCTCGACCGGCGGACGCTGTCCGCGAAGGATCTGATCGCACCGCGCTATGCGGACCTGGTGTACGAAGGTCGCTGGTGGGCCACCGAGCGCGAAGCGTACGACGCCTTCGTGAATGTCACGCAGGAGCGCATCACGGGTTCGGTGAAGCTCAAACTGTACAAGGGCAACGTGATCGTCGCCGGTCGTCAGAGTGCGCACGCGATTTACGACGAGCGCTTCGTCACGTTCGGCGAGGACAACGTGTACAAGCAGTCGGATGCGGCGGGTTTCATTCGACTGTACGGCTTGCCGAACCGGGTGCGCGCCTTGAAGGACGCGGAGGTGGGCTACGTCCCGCGCTGGGGAACCGCCGATCAGCACGAGGCATCGCCAACAAATACTCCGTCCACCGCAGGCGCCTGACGTGAGCGATGGCACGACGCACAAGCTGTGGGGGGGTCGCTTTGCCGGCGGCCCCTCCGCCATTCTGGATGCGGTGAATCGCTCGATCACCGTTGATTTCCGGCTCTGGCCTTTTGACATCCGACTGTCACGAGCGTGGGCGGTCGGCTTGTGGAACGGCGGCGTGCTGACGCTCGAGGAGAGCGAGCGCATGGACGCCGGACTCGCGGCTGTTGCCGACGATTTCGCGAACGGTGCGCAGCCGCTGCCAGGCGACGAAGATGTGCATACGATGATCGACCGGTTGTTGCACACACATGTCGGCGATCTGGCATCGAAGCTGCACACAGGCCGCAGCCGCAACGATCAGGTGGCAACCGCGTCGCGCTTGTGGACGATGGATGCAATTGCGCAGCTCGATCTCGCGGTGCGCGAGGTGCAGGGTGTGCTGCTGAAGCACGCCGAGGCGCATCAGGCGGATCTGCTGCCTGCCTATACGCATCTGCAGCGCGCGCAGCCGGTGACGCTGGCGCATTGGCTGATGTCGCATTTCTGGCCGCTGTCGCGCGACCGGCACCGCCTGGCCGACGCCGCCCGAAGCGCCAGTGTGTTGCCGCTCGGTTCGGGCGCAATCGCGGGCACGGCGTTCCCGATTTCGCGTGTGCTGCTGAAGGAATCGCTGGGCTTCGCCGCCCTCTCGCAGAACAGCATCGACGCGGTGGGTGATCGTGATTTTGTGGCTGACACGTTGTACGCGCTCACGATGCTGGCAACGCACCTGTCGCGATTGGCCGAAGACCTGATCCTGTTCGGATCGAGCGAATTCGCTTTTGTGCAGTTCGGTGACGCGTTCTCGACCGGATCGAGCATGATGCCACAGAAGCGCAATCCGGATGCACTGGAGTTAACTCGCGGCAGTGCGGCGCGTGTGTTCTCCGGTCTCACCGCGATGGTGATGGCGCTGAAGGGTCTTCCGAGCGGCTACAACAAGGATCTGCAGGATGACAAGCGCGCACTCTTCGACGCCGTGGATCTGATGGCGCTGGTACTGCCTGCAGTCGCAGGGGCGGTGGACGAACTCACGTTCCGCACTGACCGCATGCGCTCAGCGGTGACATCGGTGATGATGGCGACCGATCTGGCCGACTACCTGGTGCTGCGTGGAGTGACTTTTCGTGAATCGCACGCGGCCGTTGGCGCGCTGGTGCGGCAGGCCGAAGAGGCGCGGATCGAGTTGCATGAACTGCCGCTCGCCGCGTTCAAGGCCGCTCACGCCGTGTTCGGGGACGATGCGCTCGATGCGCTCTCAGCACAGGCAAGTGTCGATCGACGGTCGGTGCCTGGTGGGACTGCCGTGAGCTCAGTGCGGGCGCAGCTCGATGCGGGGCATGTGGCGTTGAGGCCGGCGGATGTCACGCGCGGCAATGAGCTGCATCCGGTCGGCTGACGAATACAGCCTCCGAGATGCGCGGCACGGGGCCGGCTGCAGTGCGTGCAGCCGGCCCCGTGTCAGTTCGTATGCCGCAATCGCGTTGATGCGTCCGCGATTGTCGCCACCAGGACTAGAAAATGATTCCGACCGTAACGGGAATGAACCGCGCCGTTGTGCGGCCACCGCCAGCGTCGAACGCACCATCGTTGATCTGGTGCATGCGCGCTTCCGCAAAGATGCTCGCGCCCGTAAGGCCGAACTTCACGCCGGCGCCGTAATTGTAACCGACTTTGCGCGTGCTCCCGTTGCCGGAGAATTTGGTGTCATAGTACCCGATGCCGCCGATGAGATACGGCTTGATCGGACCGGGAAGCAGATTGAATACTCCGTTCACCGAGCCCGAAATCACGCGCGCGTCGCTGCCCTTCACGGCCGCGTTGAAGGAGTTGATGAAGTCCTTGCCGCCAAAGCTGTTGTATTGCAGATCGGCGCGGAGTTGCAGCGGAAACAGCGGGACTGCCAGCTGCACCGTGGCGAGTCCGTTGTAGCCGAGATTCTGACGATCGTTCAGCGAGCCTGAGGGTGTTGTGGCGCCAGCGGCGAGACCAAAGGCGAGCTGTCCCTGCGCCGGAGTAGCGGCCATGGCGACAGCGATGCCGAGGCCAGCGACAGTTCCGATGAATTTGGACATGAGATCAGGTGTTTGGGTTAGCGCACGCGCGACCGTGCGTAG
The DNA here is from genome assembly GCA_031380785.1 of Gemmatimonadaceae bacterium. Classification (GTDB taxonomy): domain Bacteria; phylum Gemmatimonadota; class Gemmatimonadetes; order Gemmatimonadales; family Gemmatimonadaceae; genus JACMLX01. The sequence goes on along the minus strand of JANMWU010000330.1, from coordinate 8,278 downwards.
TACAGACGATTACTCCCATCGCCGGATCACAAAACGCCTGTGCTATCGTCGGGTCACGGCGCTCCGCATCACGGCTTCCGCCGCGGCAATCCCACCGCGCGCGGCCCCTTCCAGCGAACTGGTATGACCCATCTCTGATGCAATGAACAAGCCGCGCGTGACAGTCTCGACCGCCACGCGTCGTTTAGTGCTGCCTGGCGGTTGCGCATACTGTGAGTACGGGACACGCCATATGGCGAGAAGTTCCGCGCTGGCGCACTCGCTCTTGCCTGCCATCGCGAAGAGATCCGCGCGGACACGGGGGATCAGATCCACGTCGTCCAGCACCGCCGAGGCACCAAGCATGGTGGCGGCGGTGAGACAGGCATTCGGTGGCGCGTAGGACGGCGCAACGTTGCTGAGCGTGATGGCGTGACTCACGGTGCCGGCTGGAACAGCGTTAAGCCAGAGCGCATCGCCATCCAGAAGCGGCTCAACCGAACGGAGATACACGGTGGTGCAACCGAGGCTGGCGTCGGGAACGGCGACGTGCACCTGCGCCGTCATGGCGAGTGATGCGATCGCCGGCGGCTCGCAGGCAAGCACAACGCACGATCCACCAATTGTTTCGCCGGAGTCGAGGATTGCGCCATTCACTCCTGCGGGATCACGCAGCAGGCGGATCACACGCTGTCCCGTCTTCACCGTGCCGCGCGGCAGCGACGCCGCGATCTGCGCGGGAATCGCCCCCATTCCGGCAGCCGGAACGGCCGTGCGTCCTTCGGCCAGCATCTTGAAGGTGTAGAGCATGATCGACGCCGATGATTCGAGCGAGCGGTCGAGCAGGATACCGCCGTAGAATGGCGCGAAGAAATTGTTGATCGCGCTCGCGCTGAAGCGGCGTTTGCGCAGAAATTCCCGCGTCGGAATCGCGTCGAATCGCGGTGCAAAACAGTCGTCGAATGACAGCGAGGTTGCGAAGTAGCGCAGCCGCAGCAGTCGCAATTTGTCTGCGAGCGTCAGCTGCGATGCGGTGAGAGTTGGCCAGAGCAGCGACAGATCGACCAGTGCGTCGCCGATCAGCGCCGATTCGGCTCCGCCGTCGGTGATACGCGCGGCCGGTCGGAACTCGCACAATTTCAGCGCCGGCATGTCCAGCGCGGCTGACAGCGTGGGGTACGACGTGAACAGCACCTGAAAACCGTGATCGAGCCGAAAGCCATCGCGCACGGTGGTGCGGACGCGACCTCCGACTTCGGATTCACGCTCGAACAGCGTGACGTCGTGTCCCGCCCTTGTCAGTGTCCGTGCGCACAGCAATCCGGCCAGTCCACCCCCGACGACGATCACCGGGCCGCGCGATGGCATCAGGGTTTGGCGGCCGGTGCAGCGTCAGGCTTTACCGTGGGTGCAGCTGACGGGACGGTGGTGGCTGGAGTGGTGGCTGGAGTGGTGGCGGGCACCGCTGCCGGCGTTGCAGTTGGCGCTATCACGCCGCCTGACGCCGCAGGCGCTGCGCCAAGCAGGTCGATGCCCTTGACGAAGTACTCAGTCTCTCCGAAGCACTGCGTTGGCACGCCCTTATGCTGTTCGTAGGTGAGTTTGACCTGCTTGCCAAGCGACGAATTGATCTGCGACGCCACTTTCTCGTCGCGAACGGTGAAGTGGAAAATTTCGGGCATCACATTCGGCCCATTGGCGAGTGCCAGCTCGCCCTCCCACGTTTTGCAGACCCAGCCCTTGTTCGAGAGCTTCTGGACAAAGCCCGCGCGCTCGCCGCTGGCATACGAGAAATTGAGCGCGACCGTCACCCAGAGCGCGAACGCCGCCAGCGGCAGCACGACCAGAAAGAGCACGGCGGTGATCTTCCATTTTCCTGTGCCCTTCGGCGTCGGGGCGGTCGGCAGTGCGGCGCCGGTATCGATGGACGGGGCGGTATACGTGCGGTTCGGCTCTTTGGCCATGATCGTCTCTGTCGCAGATGAGTGGTACGCGGGCAGCAGCAATGTCAGCGGGGCTGCGGGGCCGCCACAACCCCGCCGCCGGCTGCGGTGAGCGTGATACGGTGTCCAGTGGTCGCTAGATTCCGGTTTCAGTCGCGCCGTCCGGTCCCCGAACCTTCGTGCTCTGAGCATGCCCTCCGTCTTTCGCCCGCGTCGCCAGACCGTGACCGCCATGATCGGCGCTGTGCCGGTTGGCAGCGCTCATCCGGTGGTGGTGCAGTCAATGACCAACACGGACACCGCCGACATTCCGGGAACGGTGGCTCAGGTCGCTGCGCTGGCTCGCGCCGGATCGCAGATCGTGCGCGTAACGGTGAACAATGAGGCCGCCGCCGCCGCCGTCGCGGACATCGTGCAGCAGCTGGCTGACGCAGGGATCACGACGCCGATCGTCGGAGACTTTCACTACAACGGCCACCTCCTGCTGGCGAAGTATCCGGACTGTGCCAGAGCGCTGGCGAAGTACCGCATCAATCCCGGAAATGTGGGCGGCAAGCGACGTGACGAACATTTTCGCGCGATCGTGCAGATCGCGGTCGACAACGACAAGCCGGTGCGCATCGGCGTGAACTGGGGTTCGCTGGATCAGGATCTGCTCACGCAGATGATGGACGACAACGCCGCGCTGGCAACGCCAGCCGCCGCGTACGATGTCTACGTCGAAGCGATGCTGGCAAGCGCATTGCGCTCGGCGGAAATGGCGGAGGAGGTCGGACTCGACCATGATCGCATCGTGCTGTCAGCGAAAGTGTCGCTGGTGCCCGATCTGGTGGACGTGTATCGCAAGCTTGCCGCGCGCTGCGACTATCCGTTGCACGTTGGCCTTACTGAGGCCGGCATGGGCATGAAGGGCATGGTGGCGAGTTCCGCCGGCCTCTCATTGCTTCTGGCCGACGGCATTGGCGACACGATCAGAGTGTCGCTCACACCGAAGCCGGGTGGTGATCGCACCGAAGAAGTGCAGGTGGCGCAACAGATCCTGCAGTCGCTCGGGCTGCGCAGCTTTGCTCCTCAGGTTACGGCCTGTCCCGGATGTGGCCGCACCACCTCCACATTCTTCCAGAGCATGGCCGAAGACATTCAGACGTATCTGCGCGAGCAGATGCCCGTGTGGCGCGGTCGGCATCCCGGCGTGGAAGAGATGCGCGTTGCGGTCATGGGCTGCGTGGTGAACGGTCCAGGCGAGTCCAAGCACGCCAACATCGGCATTTCACTGCCCGGCACGTTCGAAGATCCGAAAGCGCCCGTGTACGTAGATGGCGCGTTGCGCGTGACACTGAAGGGCGAGCGCATCGTGGCAGAGTTTCTCGATATCCTCGAGGACTACGTGCAGCGCACTTATCCGGCGCCCCTCGGCGCCGGCGTCTGAATCGTCAGATCACGGCCGGAGCATCGCCGGCTGGTGCCGCTTCCAGCTGCGCCACCATCTCGCCAAGCTCGTGCATGATCGGCGCCTGAAAGCCAACGGCGACGAGACGTTCGTGCACAGTGCGATACCAGTGCAACGTACCATCGCGACCGTTGCCTCCCCGGCTCCAGACAATCGCCGGCTCGATAGTTCGCTGGACATCGGCCAGGATTGTGCCGGCATTGTGCAGGTTGTGCGCAGCGCAGACCCAGCGCGCCGAATCCGGCGCGGCCGAGAGTCGCGCCAGATAGTCGTCCTTCATGTCGTCCTTGTTCATCTCGACGCCCGTATCGTCGAATCGGCGACGTGTGACTGCCAGCACGATGCGCAGCACATCGTGGCCGAACTTGGCACCGATGCGTTCCGACAGATCGGCGGCGGTGAAGCCGTCCCGGACGCAATCCTCGATCACATCGTGCAGCACGCCGGCAGCGACGGCAGTTTCCTCGCAACCGTAGTGCGTGAGTATGACCGCAATGTTGGCAGCATGCGTCACGTACGGCATGCGCAACCCTTTGCGAACCTGCGTGTCGTGGTGCTTGGCTGCAAAGGCGAGCGCGTGATTGATGCGGTCGGAGTATCCGCGCATGAAATCCTTGTGGCCGGACGAGGTAGCGAGCATCGCGACGGGAAGAAACTACTCGTGTGGCAACGAAATACCGATGGCGTTTCTGCGGCTGCCTGATTCCTGTTATCAGCGCGCCTGCGACAGGAGTGCCACCAGCCGGAGATCGAGCAGCAACAGCGCAGCGCCCTGAGTTACAACTCCGATCCCCGCGCCGACAAGACCTCGTGATTGCGCAAGCCGCCAACCGCAAATACCGAGTGTTACACCCACTGCGACGTAACCGACATCGAGGCCGCAGTTCAGCCACAGAAAACGATCGAGACGCGTCACGCCGTCGTAGTCGCGCATGGCAAGCTGCGGTCGCGAGGCGAGCGCAAGCAGGGCGTCAATTGCACCCCAGGCGCCGGTCTGGATCGCGAAATGCTGCAGCAGCGGCAACTCCAGCTTCCTGATTCGCAGATACACCCAGCAACTCAGTCCAGTCACGAGACTGACCAGGCCCCAGAGCAGCAGGCGCAGCAGGTGGGCCCGTTCGAATGCGAGCACCTGATCGGACCACATCGTCAGCGGGTACTGGCCGGTGCGGAATCCAGTGCGCGTTGCAACGCCGTGTCGAGTGCAAACTTGATCGGATCGCTGTCTTCGATGTCGGACGCCCAGATGACGACGCCGAGTGCCGATACGCCGCGTGTCTTGTGCAACTCGGCCCGCACCTGCGACAGCCACGCGGATGGCGTACTGCCGACGCGGACCACGAGCAGCACTTGCGACTCGTGCGGGCCCGCGGCGAGCGCTGTCCGGACATCGCTGACCGCACCGGCGCGAATCGTGATCGTCTGGTCAGCCACTGCGTCAAGATAAAACTCACCGGTCCACGCCACACCCTGACTGCGCTCGGGTTGCACCAGGACGGCCTGCGTGGCGGTCGGCGTCGCGCGACCACGCCGACGCGTCGTCATGCGCGCCGTGCCCTGACGCGCGGACACAATCCGGACGCTGCGACCATCGTAACCGAGTCGTTCTCCGATGCGCGCCGCTGTGCGCGACGCGAGATCGGAATCATCACTGACGACGATCAGCGTACGCGCCGCGGCGAGCGCCGGTTCGAGATCGAACACGAGTTGACTGAACGCGCTGGTGAGAGCGTCAGCAGTGGTGGCATCGGTTGGTCGAATGCTGAGCAGCACCGGTACACGGGCCTGCGTGGCAACCTCGCGGTCGTCGGCCAGTCGCGGCGCGCGCACTTCGAGCAGAATGGTGACAAGCAGGGCCAAACCAATCGCCGCCGCCGCGCTCGCGGTCACCATCGCAAGCGGTGGCGCCAGCGCGTCAACGCGGCGCTGCGCGCGTGCGCGCGAGGAATCACGCCGCAGCGCCTCATTCCGCTGCGTCGCGAGTTGCGCAGCCACCGAGTCAGCCACACGCGCCGCGGCGTCACGACGCGCACGCGCGGTCACGTATCGCGCCGAGTCGGCAATGAAGCGGCGCGCCAGTTCTTCGGCACTCGGGCCGATGCGTTGCGTAACGAGCGACAATCCAGCGCTGGTGGGTTGCAACAGCGCCGCAATCCGTGTCAGCGCAATGCGTTCGATCGATCGACCAAACGCCGTGACTCGGCTCGACAGTTCGAGGTAGATCGGATCGACACCGCCCACCGCGTCGTATTCGTTGCGGGTGCGTTCGGCCTCGGCGAGTGAATCGGCCAGCGCCCGCACATGAGTATCCTGCTGCAGCAACGGGTCCGAAGCGAGTGCGCGCCACGACGCCGCCAGTGGCGCATTCTGTGCGCGCTGCAGACGAGACGAAAGCGACGCGACAGCAATGCGCACCGAGTCCGGAATCGCCATCGCCGCAGCCGTTGTGTCTGTGAGCGGCATCGGCGTTGCGGCCGCGGGCACCGGTGCGGCGGCGAAATCGGACTTCGCGCTGTCCCTCGCCGCGAGATGCGTTGAGGTATCGACAACTCGTGCGACCCGCGGCGTGATTCGGCGCGGAGGTGAAACGTCGGCAAGAATGCTGTCGGCGCGGAACTGCAGATGGCGCATGCTCGCCGCGCGGCGCGCGAGGTCCATCGTATCAGCCGGCGCCGGCACGCGCTGCAGTGCATCGCGCTCCGCGCGTGTAAACCAGAGCAGCAAACCGAACGCCACCGCGAAGGTAACGCCGCCGACGCTGGCGAGCACGCCGCTGCGATGCACGAGATTGCGCGCGCGGCCTGCCATCCAGCGGCCGCGTGGCGATGCAGTGTACGAGTCGAGGACCGAGGTCACGTTGAATTCCGCTGTCAAAATGCAGCGCGGCGCCTGACTGGAGCCAGGCGCCGCGCACTGCCACGATGAAGAAACGCTTACTGAACAGTCACCTTCATCATCATGTTCATGGCCTGATGCGGTGTGCAGATCACCGTGTACGTGCCCGGTGCGACCTTGCCCCACGACATCGTCCATGCATCGCCGTCTGTGACGAGCATCTTGCCAGTGAGATCACCCGTGCTTTCCGGCATGTTGGCCGTCAGCTGTGCTGCCGATGCGCCGGCCGAAGCCGGGTCGACCGCCACGTTGTGGGGTCCGCCCTTGACGTCGATGAACTTGATGCCGTCGCCAGCCTTGATCGTGATCGCAATCGGCTCGAAGCGATATCCCTTCTCGTCGCCGATCATCTTCACATCGTGCGTCTTTCCGGTGATCGGCGCGGCGGCAACTGCACCAGCGGCCGGCGCTGCCATGGCCGGCGCTGCTGCAACCGGAGGTGCGGCTGGGGGGGCGGTATCAGTCGCCTTCTTCTCACCACCACACGCAACAAGCGCAAAGGCGCTCGATGCGACTGCAAGAACCTTGAACTGCATGGAATGACTCCTCGTAACCGGTGATTATTCGGACAGTTGCGTCCTGTGACGACGCCCGCAGTTTCGTATCTGTCTGAGCCTCGAAACTGCGGGAAGCATAGGGCCGCAAGCGCCGGGGGCAAGTCCCCGGGCACGGCCTGTCCGGATGGAGATGCGCGATTGCCTGAGACGAACACATTTCTGGTCACAGCGTGTTCCCCGTTGATAGGGAATCCCGGCCGAAATTCCCTGAGGTCGGGCGTGCCCGGCAACGCACGTTGACCGTGCCCCACCGGTCTGCTACAGTTACTGCCATGCACCGCTCAGCCGCAGCACATCACCACCACCATCATCATGGTCGCCGCCCGACGGGCGCTGTCCGGGTGTGGTGCTGCGCCTAGTTTTTCCGCGCTGGTACTGTGCAACGCGGCGGCCCGTCCGATTTCTGGACGGGCCGCCGCTGTTTTTGTCCCCAATCACGTCACGCCTGAATGCTCCGCATCGCACTCCCAAACAAAGGCCGACTCTCCGACGACGCGCGCGAGCTGTTCACCGACGCCGGCCTGGAAGTCCGCGGCAAAGGGGACCGCGCACTGACCGCATCGCTGGGCGGTGAGTTCGAAGCGATTTTCGTCCGCGCCTCGGATATTCCGGAATTCGTGGCCGACGGCGCCGCGCAAGCCGGTATCACCGGCATCGATCTGGTGCGTGAATCCGGCCGCGAGGTTGAGGAGCTGCTTGATCTCGAGTTCGGTCGCTGCCGACTGGTGGTCGCTGTGCGCGAAGAGAGCCGCATTCGCCAGCTCGCCGATCTGCAGGACAAACCGCGCGTCGCCACCGTCTTTCCGCGCATCACCGCCGACTACTTCAGAAAGGCCGGAATCGCGGTGGACATCGTGCCCGTGTCAGGCGCGGCAGAGATCGCGCCGCACCTTGGCATCGCCGACATCGTCGTCGATCTCACGTCCACCGGATCCACACTCAAAGTCAACGGCCTGATCGAGATTGCGACCGTGCTGGAGTCGTCGGCACGGATGATCACCATTGTGCCGGCGACTGATCCGCGACGGCCGCAGCTCAACGAACTGGTGGATGCGCTGGAGTCGGTGTTGCGTGCACGGGGACGACGCTATCTGATGGCGAACGTGCCGCGCGCGCGACTCGAGGAAGTGCACGCGATCCTGCCCGGTATCAACGGCCCAACCGTGATCGACATCATGGATCACGGCGAGATGGTGGCAGTGCACGCCGTCGTTCCGGCCGCAACAATCTATAAGACGATCGGCCAGCTCAAGCAGCTGGGCGGGCAGGGGATTCTTGTCACGCGCATTGAGCGACTGATGCCATGAGTGCCGTGCGTTTTCGTTTCAGCGGCGCGATCAACGCGCTCAGCAGCGCCGATCAACTGGCACTGTCCAACCGCTCCACCTCGGCCGACGTTGCGGTGCGCGATCGAACCGCCGCAATCATTGCCCGTGTGCAGCGCGACGGCGATG
>JANMWU010000263.1:0-1603 GCA_031380785.1 Gemmatimonadaceae bacterium | reverse complement strand
GCGCCTAGGCCTGGCACTCAACATTGTCGGCGCCGGTGTCGGCTGGACGATGACGCAACCGCGCCCGGAACAGCTCGCGGCGATCAAGCACGGCGTGCGTCCATTCATTGCCGGACAACACACTGTCGGCGCTCCCGACGGAGGCGCCGGCATGCCACTCACGCGCTGGAGTCGTGATCATGGCGATCTGCGCGTACCACACTTCCTTGGCATGCACGCGCTGCAACTCCTGCCGCTGCTGCTGCTCGGCCTGCGCCGCGTCCGCACAACGCGCGACGATGGTGCGGAGCGTTCGGTGATACTGTTCGCCGCAACGCTCTGTGCGGCGATCTTCATTGCGGCACTGCTGCAGGCGCTCGCCGGTCATCCGTTCATTCCTTCGCCCACCAGTTGACTATGGCAGAAGCCCAGCTGTTCCGGATCGCCAGCACCATCGCGCTGCTCAGCTGGATCGCTCTCGCCGTTCAGCCGAAGCGCGTGGCGCCGGCGCTGCGATTCGTGGTGCCGGCGGCGCTGGCATTGCTCTACATCTGGGCGCTTGTCACGGCGCCAAAGAATCCCGACGGCGGCTTTGGTTCGCTGGCGCAGGTGAAGTCGCTGTTCACACAGGACCGCGTGATTCTCGCCGGCTGGGTGCACTATCTCGCCTTCGATCTGTTCATCGGCTGCTGGGAAGTGATGGACGCGCGCGAACGCGGAATCAATCATCTGTTGGTGGTGCCGTGCCTCTTCCTGACGTTCATGTTTGGACCTGTCGGTCTGCTGTTGTATTTCGTGCTGCGGGCCGGCGCCAGTCGCGTGACGCCCGCGTAGCAGCGGGCCGCTGAGCGTCTGTGCAACAAACGAGGGGACGCGCATCGCCATCAGACAACAGGCGCGTATCTGTCATTTTGCCGAGCCCGGCCATGCAGTGGCAACCTTCTGGTTGCGGCCGGCGACACAATGCAGGGCACGCCACCGTAGTCCCACCACGGCGCTCAGCGAAGCGTCAGCCAGAGTCCCGTGTCCCGCCTCCCGGGTCAGCCTGACTCGCGGCAACCCGCACTCCGCATAGCCATGCGTGTCACGAAGCGACGTGTCCTGGTTTTGCTCGGCCTGACCACGGTCCTGCCGCTGGTCATGTTCTATCCGTTCTACGGTCATGCGCCATGCCGAGTCGGCGCGCGGGTGCAGGCATTGAAAGGCGGCACCGAATTGCTCGACGCCACCGGCAAACGACTCGGCTACATCGATCCGACGCGCGATCGATATGTGCCGCTGTCAGCGCTGCCGAAATACGTCCCGGTCGCATTCACCGCCGTCGAAGACCGTCGACTCAATTCGTGGTATCACCGCGGCATCGATCCGATCGGCACTGTCGCCGCGGCATTCAGCAATGTCAAGTCGGGCGAAGGACCGCGTCGCGGTGCCAGCACGATTTCCATGCAGCTCGCGCGCGCATTGTGCACCGATCGCATGCCACTCGATCACAGCTGGAGTGGCAAACTCGCCGAAGCTGGACTCGGCTTGTATCTGACAGCGCGATTCGGCAAGCGCGATGTGGTAGAGATGTATCTCAACAGCGTTTATCTCGGCCGCAATCGCAACGGCATCGATGCCGCCG
>JANMWU010000206.1:0-8856 GCA_031380785.1 Gemmatimonadaceae bacterium | reverse complement strand
CCTACGACACGAAACATCAGGCCAGGCCCAGTTGGGCCTGAATCGCTTCAAGCGATGCCCCCTTTGTTTCTGGAACCATGGTCCGCACCCAGATCAGCTGCAGCACCATCATTGCACAGAAGAAGAGAAAGACATAGCCGGGAGCGAATGCCGTCACCATCGCCGGGAAGAACGTCGTGATCAGCGCGGCGAAGATCCAGTGCGTGGAGCAGCCGAGTGCCTGCCCGTCAGCCCGGAAACGATTGGGAAAGATTTCCGAGATGAACACCCAGATCACGGCACCCTGGCCGATGGCATGCGCCGCGATGAACGCAAAGATGCATGCCGGCACGATGCTGTAGTGCTGTGTGAAGAACGCCCACGACACCAAGCCGAGCGACGCGATGTAGCCGAACGATCCGATGTACAGCAGCGTGCGACGGCCAAGGCGGTCGATGAGCTGCAGGCCGACGAAGGTAAAGATCAGGTTCGTGATGCCGATGCCGATCGATTGCAGCAGCGCTGCCTTGTCGCCGAGTCCCGTCATTTCGAAAATTCGCGGTGCGAAATACAGAATCGCATTGATGCCGGACAGTTGATTGAACACGGCGATCAGGATCGCGAGCATGATCGGCACGCGCAGATCCTGCGTCCAGAATTTCTCGGAATGACCGGTCTTTACCACTGCCGACGCCTCGATCTCTGCCGCCTTGGCCTGAATTGAAGCGTCCGAGGCATCGGGCTCGATCATGCGCAGCACTTTCAGCCCGGCATCGCGCTGCTTGCCGATCGTGAGTAACCAGCGCGGGCTTTCGGGAATTGCGAAACAGCAGAGCGCATACGCCAACGACGGGAATGCCGCCACGCCGAGCATCCACCGCCAGGCGTTTTCGCCAATGCCGGCCAGCATCGCGTTCGAGAAGAACGCCATCAGAATTCCGAACACGATGTTGAACTGGAACATGCCGGTGAGAAATCCGCGCTTCGCCGGCGGCGCGATTTCGGAGATGTAGAGCGGCGCGGCAATTGTCGATGCACCGATGCCGAGTCCGCCGATCACGCGCGCAAGGATAAACGAGTAGACATCGCCGGCGAGCGCCGACCAGATGGCGCCGATCAGGTACAGCACACCGATCGCGAAGAGCGTCGGCTTGCGACCGAATCGATCCGTCGGCACGGCGCCGAACATCGACCCGATGACGGTGCCGTACAACGCGGCCGCCATCGCGATTCCGTGCATCCCGGCGCCGAGTCCCCACAGCGCCTGAATCTTCTGCTCGGCACCGGAGATCACGACCGTGTCAAAGCCGAAGAGAAAGCCGGCCAGCGCCGAAGTGATGGACCAGAACAGGATACGTGGATTCATTGGGGCGGAGCGAGGGACGGGGCGGCTCCTGACGAAGCCGCGGCGACTAACGGAAGCGCAGCTTTTTCAGGTACGCGACACTCGACGTGAGCGACACCCATGGATCGGCCGGGTTATCGTGTTCGACGTAGAAGTGCCTGATACCGGCCACATTTCGCTTCTCCATCAGGGCCGCGAAGTTGATCGTGCCAGATCCAACCGGGCGCATCTCATTCGCCGGCGGTCCGGAATTGTCCTTGAGATGCACCATCGGGAAGCGACCCGGAAAACGCGTCCAGTACGACAGCGGATCCTTACCCGCCACGCTCATCCAGTACAGATCCATCTCGAACTGAACGCCGCTGCTCTTTGTCCGATCGAGCAGGATTTCGTAGCCGTTGGTGCTGCCAAGCGGTTCGAATTCAAAGTCATGGTTGTGATATGCGATCGTGATGCCCGACTTCTTCGCGATCTCCTGCGCCGCCATCATCACATCGGCGTGCGAGTTGTACTTTTCAACCGACCCACGATCGGCCGGCACCAGGAAGGCAAGGTTGATCCATTTGTGGCCGATCGTCGTCGCGGTCTCGACCAGCCTGGGAAAATCAGGACCCTGCAACTGCTGCAGCTGCACATGTGTGGATGGCGATGTGAGCCCATGCGCCTTCAGCAAATCACGGATCTGCGCCGCAGTTTGCCCGTAATATCCGGCAAATTCGACTTCCTTGAAGCCGAGTGCGGCGATGCGCGCCAGCGTCGCGTCGACGCCGTCTTTCTGCATCGCATCGCGCACAGTGTAGAGTTGCACACCGATCCGGCGGATCGAGGCGTTGGCCAACGGCACGTCCGCGTCAGCAGCGAGCGCAGTCTCAGGCCAGAGGGCGCCGGCCACTGCCGATGCGCCCAGAATACGGAGGAAGTTACGGCGGTCAGTCATAGGGCGGAAGTGTGACGCACGTACCGCCCGCCGTAAAGTGTAGCGCTGCCGGGCGGGGGCAGCGTCAGTCGGGCGGCGGTGTTCCGGCGGGACTGACCTTACTCCCGCACGCACTCACCGGATCAGCGCGCCGGCGTCAGCACGATCTTTCGATACTCAACGGCGGTGTGATCACCCTGCAGGTAGATCGGACCGGGCTCACCTTCGTTGCTGTCGAGCGCACCGCCGGTGATGCCGGGGATATTCTGCATCGAGATGACGGTCTTGCCATTGAGCACGACGGTCACGCGGCGACCGACGAGTGTGACATCGTAAGTCTGCCAGGCGCGGGCGTCCAGCGCCGCGTTTTCGTTTGGCGTCAGAAAGCCATACACTCCGCCCGTGTGCGTGCTGAGCGCTTCGAGGCCCTTGCTATCCTCCACCTGTAACTCGTGCCGACCGCGCAGGTAGACGCCGCTGTTGCCGTTCTTCGGCACGCGAAATTCGACGTGCAACCTGAAGTCGGTGAAGGTGCGCTCGGTGATCAGATTCGCACCGTTCTTCGCATTGGTCAGAATGCCACCAACTACGCTCCATTGGCTGTTCGATCCGGTCGGCTTCCAGCCCGTCAGATCCTTACCGTTGAAGATGTTGACCGGTGCGCCCCATTGCGGCGCTGCGGTGCGTTCCAGCGTCGGTGCACGCACGCCCGTGAAGCTGGCCTTCGATCCATTCGGGTCCGTGATCGTGCCCGTGAGTTTGTCGCCGGCAAATGTGCCATCGACCACCAGATCGCTGTCGCCCTGCTCCCATTGCGGCGGAATGGCAAAGTGGAATGCGTTGCCGGTGTAGGTCACTTTTGAAATCGGCCGCGCGCTGCCACCAGCCGACACGAACGCGCCGACGAGTGAGCGATTGCCCGACATTTTCACTTCAAGCCACGAGGGGAAGATGCGACCGGTGGCGCCGGTCGCAGTGATATCCCAGTGGCCGATCATCTCTTCACCGGGAATCGCCGCGATCCGATACGCCGGCGCTGCGGTAACGGGCGAGGCGGCGCGTGCGGCCGCGGGCGACATGAGCGAAAGCGCCAGTCCAACTGAAAAAATGCGTCGCATACTGAGTACCGGGTGACGGTCGGAATCAAGGCCAGCAGGCGGGCGCCGGAGCAATGGCACCTGCTGACGCTGAATGTCGCAACATGCGCAGGCGGAGTCCACCTGATGCGACGATCTCACATACAGCGCTTACAAACCCGGGATCAGCGCAACCCGTCAGCGTCCAGCGCAGCTTCCAGCGCCGCCACCTCGGCCGGGTCATCGCCACGCTCGCGCATCAGCGCCAGCGTCGCGTGTGACAACACATCGTACACATCGTGATACGGGCGCGAACCGTGCAGCGCCGTCGTGTGCGCACGGACGGTGGCAACGTCACCGCGAGCAATGGGCCCGGTCAGCGCATCGAGCGCGCGGGGCGCGGCCGCCAGATTCTCGACACTCGCGGCCATCAATGCGCGAACGGCGCGGTGCGCCGCCACCGAGTGCACGCCGATGCGGGACAGCAGCCCTTCTGCCAGCGCGGCCAGCGTCACCGGAAAGTTGCTGGCGATCACCGCTGCCGCGTGATACGCCGCTCGTTCCTCGCGCGGGATGTCAATCGTCGTCGCGCCAAGTCGCATCGCCAGTCGCGACGCGACGTCGTGTGCCACATCATCGCCTTCGATGCCGACAACGGATCCTTGCAGGCGAAACGACGCCAGCGACGGATCGATCAGTGGCAGCAACGGATGGAATGTGCCGTAGTGCACGCCGGCAGCCGAGATGCGTTCGCGTGCGGCCGGTTCTGCGCTTCCACTCACCTGCAACACCACTGCGCCGGCGTGCACCCCGTCCTGCAATCGCAGTTCGTCGAGCGCCACATCGAGCTGTCCGTCACGAACGGCGACGAGAATCGCCGGCGATTGCTGCACGGCATCGGCGCGTGAGGTGAAGACGGTTCGCCCATGCTGCTCGACGATATCGGTGCGATCGACGAGCGCGTGCGGCAATCCGGCGGCGCGAAATGCGGCCGTCAGCGCGCGTCCGGCGCGACCCGCTCCGACCAGGACCACCGGCTCGAGCGAACCGGCACGCGCGGTCACGAGCGACCGCCCACCTTGCTCGGATGTTCTGCGCTGGCGCGTACCAGCAGTTCTTCGCGCCCGGGGGCGTTGCGAAGCAGCACAAGCGTGCGCTGCATCACCGGGTCATCGGCGCTGCGCCGCGCGAACTCGGCGTCGCGGCCGAAGACATATCGCGTCACCTCATACCCGATCAGTCGATCGACCACAACGGAATTTGCCTCGAACGCCGAATCGGCGACGGTCGAACCGCGCTGCTTCACCCCGACCATCAGCTGCGCGCGCATCATCGGCGTCACAGTGAAGTTGGTTCCGGTGAGTGTGCGCGCCGCTTTGAGCTGCAGCGCCAACGCTGTCAGAGCGTCTCGGAACGCAGGCACCGCGCGCCCCAGTGCCGTTTGCAGCGCGGCACCCTGTACGATGGCGGCGCTGTCACGCGCGATCACATCCGGCGTGATGCCGCCGCCGCCGTACACCACCCGGCCCTTGTCAGTTTTGAATGCCTGACGATGCGCCACCATCGAATCGGCTTCGTTACTCAGCGAATCGGTCTGCTCAACACCGGCGCGCCGCACCGATGTTTCGTCGTTGTAGCGACGACGGATCGAGATGCTGCGGCCGACCGGCGTGAACCAGAGCGACGTGGTGAGCTTGAGGGCACCGGCAATACCAGCGTCGAACACGCTCTGCGCGCTGCCTTTGCCGTACGTGGTGGTGCCAACCACCACCGCACGATCGTGATCCTGCAACGCACCGGCCACAATCTCGGCCGCACTCGCGCTGCCGCGATCGACTAGTACCACGATCGGCAGCGTCGGCCATTTCTGCGGCAGCTTGTCCCTGAAGGTGCGGTTCGACTCCGGCGTGCGACCGCGCAGCGTCACAATCTCCTGTCCCGGATCGAGAAAGAGATCGCTCACCGCAGCACCCTGTTCCACCAGCCCGCCAGGATTTCCGCGGAGATCGAGCACCAGCGATTCCATGCCAAGTTTCCTCAGAGAATCGACGCCCGCCGCAACTTCATCGGCGGTCGAATCACTGAACACGCTCACGTCCAGATAGCCAACCTTCGTCGGCAGCATCGCCACGCGCTGTACTGCACGCACGTGAATGACCTGGCGCACGAGATTGTACGTCAGACGCCCCTCGACGCCGAGTCGTTCGACGGTGAGCACGACGCGCGACCCTGGATCGCCACGCAGCTTCACCAGCGCTTCCTCCGACGTCAGTCCTTTCGTATCCTGCGCATCGATCTTCACGACGCGATCGCCGGTCTGCAGTCCCGCCGCTTCCGACGGTGATCCGGGCAGCGGTGCAATGACGGTGATCCATCCGTCGCGGACCTCGACGCGCAGGCCAAGACCGGCGTACCGGCCGGTCGTCTGCTCACGGAATCGCTTGAGACGATTCGCGACCAGAAAGACAGAGTGCGGATCGTGCAGCTCATTCACCATTCCGAGCATCGATTCCTTCCACAGCGAATCGACCGGGAGTGAATCGACGAACTGCTTCTGAACCGTCTCGAGCACTTGCTGAAAGAGTCGGCGCCCGTCAACCACGGTCGGCGCTTCGCGGCGCAGGCTACGACCCATCAGCCAGCCGCCCGACGCCATCGCCAGACCGAGTACGGCCACCACGGTGAAGCTGCGTCCTTTGCTCATGACAGTTCCGGGCGTCGCGGGGTCGTGAAGCGGGCGAAGCAGGCAGCGCTGCGCGGCCACTTGAGATATATCATGCTGTAAGCACCGCAGTGGGTACGGTGTGTTCCACGATCGTCGAAATAAGTCGGTCGGTGATCGCGTTCACGACGCCATCGGCGTGAACGGCCACAATCGGTCCGCATTCCGGATGCGCCAGCTGCCACGCTCGCGTGACCGATGCCTCGTACGCCGCTGCCACGCGCTGATCGAACGATGACCCGTATCGCTCGAGCCGATCGGCCTGACCACGGGCATTCCGTCGTGCCGCGGCGACATCGGGCGACACGGTCAGCAATAGTGTCAGATCAGGTACAATGCCACGCGTTGCAAGCGAATTCGCGGCCCGCACACGCGCGTCGTCCAGCCCGTGGCCGGCAATCTGATACGCGTACGTGGACACGAAGAACCGATCCGCGACAACCCACTCGCCGGCATCGAGCGCCGGCTGCACGACTTCGGCCACCACCTGCGCTCTGGCCGACAGGAAGAGCAACGCTTCAGTGTTCGGGCTGATGTGCGATGCAGGATCAAGCAGCAGCCCACGCACCGTCTGACCAACCTGCGTCTGACCTGGCTCACGAATCGTGTGCACAATCAGGCCGCGTGCGCGCAACGCGTCGGCGACGAGCGGAAGCTGGGTCGTCTTGCCGACACCATCGCCCCCCTCGAGTACAATCAGCCGACCGCGCGCACCATGGCTCATGACAGTGTGATGATCTTGCTGACGGCGCCGGTACGAATTCCTTCCGAGATCCACTCATTCACGCGTACCATCAACTTGTCGAAATTTGACTGCGCGACGATTGCGCGCTGATAGACCGGATTAAGCTCCACGTTCCCCAGCAACGCATCGAGCTCCTGCTCCATTTCCACCGGCGGATCCTCACCGCGCTCGATGAACTGCTGCGCGTCACCGCGCAGCTGGGCGAGCCGGCGCAGCACGGAAGAGGCTTCGGCATCTTCGGTCAAAAGATCATTGGATCGCTTGAGCGTCTGGTATTCGGTCGACTGGCCGATCTGGCGGCCGAGTTCCTTCGCTTTCTCCTCGAGCATGTCAGTCCACTGCTTATGGGGGTCGCGGGGCCCGGACGGCCCACATCATTCCGAAAGTTAGTCCCGTAACCCAGCACCTTACGACACTGTTCCCGCGCGCGACGTTGCCGCCGTGCGGCGCGCGACCAGAAACCGATCCCGGCCAAACACATCGGGCAGCACCGCCGTGTCGCGCCACTGTGGCTCCGGCGTACAGGCGAGCGATTCCGCGGTTCGACGGGCGTCAATCTCCATCAACAGCATCCCGCCTGCCGTCAGCCGCTGCTCGGCCTGCGCCACCAGTTCGCGGATCACGTCCATGCCATCGGCGCCGCCAAACAGCGCCAGCGCCGGCTCCCAGCCCGCGACCGACATCGGCAGTTCGGCGCGTTCACTCAAGGCGATGTACGGGGGATTCGACACCACGAGGTCGACGTGCGCATTGCCGAGTGGCTCGAGCAGGTTGCCGAGCAGGAATTGGGTGCGACCGGACTCACGTCGCAGGAGCGCGCGGGCATTCATCTCCGCCACTTCAATCGCACCGGGCGAGATATCGGTGCCGATCACTCGCGCCGCCTTACTCTCCTGTGCCAGCGCGAGTGCAATCGCGCCGGATCCAGTGCCGACGTCGACGATCGTGCAGTGCGGCGCGGCGTATGCGAGCGCGAGCGTCACCAGCTCTTCCGTTTCGGGACGCGGAATCAGAACCCGTTCGTCGACGTGCAGAAAGAGATGCCGAAATGCCGCACGACCAATCGCGTACTGCATGGGCACGCCGGTCAGGCGTCGGGCTGTCGCATCGTCAGCCGCATCGATCAGCAGATCGATCAGCTCATCCGTCGCGTGAACGATCGCCCAGGAGCGAGGCGCGTCGTGCAATCCGGACAGAAGTTCGCGTGCTTCGCCGTCCGGATCACTCACGTGACCCGACAGTCGTTGCGCGATGCGTTCACGCAGCGCCGCGATGGTGCGTGGGCGTTCTGTTTCAACCACCGAGACGTTCCTTCACTTCCGCTTCCTGCAGCGCCTCGATGAACGGGCCGATGTTGCCGTCCATCACGGCCTGCATGCCATGCATTGAGAAGCCGATGCGATGATCGGTGATGCGATCCTGCGGATAGTTGTAGGTCCGGATCTTGGCCGATCTATCACCGGTGCCGACCTGTGAACTACGCATCTTCGAACGTTCGGCTTCGAGTGCGGCAAGTCGTGCATCGAGCAATCGTGAACGCAGCACCTGCATCGCCTTGAGCTTGTTCTGGAGCTGCGACTTCTGATCCTGCTGACTGACGACGATTCCGCTCGGAATGTGCGTGATGCGGACGGCCGAGTCGGTGGTGTTCACGCTCTGTCCACCAGGTCCCGATGAGCGGAAGACGTCGATACGCAGATCCTTGTCTTCGATCGTCACGTCAACTTCCTGCGCTTCCGGCAGCACGGCGACGGTGGCAGCCGATGTGTGAATGCGGCCCTGCGTTTCGGTGGCAGGCACACGCTGAACGCGATGCACGCCCGATTCCCAGCGCATCATGCCGAACGTGCCGCTGCCGTCGATGCGCGCGATGACTTCCTTGATGCCGCCGAGGGTGCCGTCGGACATCGACATGACTTCGATGCGCCAGCCCTGTCGTGCGAAGAAGCGTTCGTACATGCGCCAGAGGTCGGCCGCGAAGAGTGCCGCTTCGTCGCCACCGGTGCCGGCGCGGATTTCGATGATCGCCGGTCGGTCATCGAGCGGATCGCGCGGAATGAGCAGCGGCTTGAG
>JANMWU010000188.1:0-5272 GCA_031380785.1 Gemmatimonadaceae bacterium | reverse complement strand
TTCGATCAGCCCCAGACGAATTGCATCACGAAACGCGGCGCCGAATGCCGACGTGTTGCCAAGATTCCCCGCCGGCAACACCAGCCAGTCTGGCGACTGCCAGCGCAGCTGCTGCAACAGATCGAATATGATCGACTTCTGGCCTTCGAGCCGCCATGGGTTGATGGAGTTTGCGAGGTACACGCCGAGGTGCTCGGACGACTCGCGCGCGAGCCTGAGGCAGTCGTCGAAATCACCGCGCACCAGCAGCGTCTGCGCACCATAGGCAATGGTCTGCGACAACTTGCCGAGTGCCACCTTTCCTGCCGGCACGAGCACCAGTCCGCGCAATCCAGCCAATGCTGCATACGATGCCAACGCCGAAGACGTGTTGCCCGTCGACGCGCAGGCCACCGCGCTCGCGCCGATGCGCTTTGCCTGCGTGAGCGCCACTGTCATGCCGCGATCCTTGAACGATCCGGTGGGGTTGTGCCCTTCGTGCTTGATCAGCAGATCGTCCACACCGGCCCACGCGGCCACCCGCGATCGCGACAGCAGCGGCGTGTTGCCTTCGCTTTGCGACACGATTTCCGCGTCACTCACGCCGGGCATGATCAGCTCGCGGAACCGCCACACGCCGGAATCACGCGGCCCTGCGCCGCGAGGACCGCGGGCCGGCAGCAGGCGCTGGTCGAACAGTTCGCGCAGTGCAGTGCTGCAGGTTGGCGGCTCCGGATGCTCGAGATGCAGCAGTCCGCCGCACTTCACGCACTCGACTTTTGCGTCCAACGCGTGGTACCGCGCCGCGCACGCGTCGCACACCTGCTCACTCACGGTCATCGCTGTTCCGCCAGCGTCAGCACGTCAGTGAACACGCCGGCCGCGGTCACACCCGCGCCGGCACCAGGGCCGGTGATCACCAGTGGATTGCTCTTGTACCGCGTCGTGGTGAACGAGAAGAGGTTGTCGGTGCCACCGAGTGCACCGAGCGGACTGCTGGCGTCCACCGCAACCACGCCCACGCGCACCGTCTTTCCCGTGACGATGATGCGGTAGCGCAGCACTTCACCTTTCGACTGCGCCTCGGCGAACCGCGCCGACCAGGCGTCGTCAACTTCGTTTGCCCGGGCGAGGAAATCGGCCAGCGGCAGCTTGCGCATCGACACCGGCACCAGCGACTCGACCTTGATGTCCTGCAGCTCGCCACTGTAGCCGAGCAGGCGACCCAGGATCAGCGCCTTGCGCGCCACGTCCATGCCCGAGAGATCGTCGCGCGGATCGGGCTCGGTATAGCCTTTCGCCATCGCCGACATCAACGCGATGGAGAACTTCGTGCCCCGTGACATCTCGCTGAACAGAAATCCGAGCGTGCCTGACGGGCAGCCTTCGATCTGCAGAATTTTGTCACCGGAGGCCACCAATTTGTTGATGGTGTCGATCACCGGCAGACCAGCACCTACGGTTGCTTCGTGCAGCATCTTCCGGCCACGGGCGGCAGCCAGCCTGGCCAGGCCCTTGCCGTTGCGTCCACTGGTTACCAGCGGTCGCTTATTTGCCAGCACCAGATCCATGCCAGCGCCGATCGCCACTTCCAGCGTCGGTGATGTCTCCGACGCGGTGACGTCCACCAGAATCGGGCGTTCGAGTGCATGCGTCGCGAT
Source organism: Gemmatimonadaceae bacterium (assembly GCA_031380785.1). Lineage (GTDB taxonomy): Bacteria > Gemmatimonadota > Gemmatimonadetes > Gemmatimonadales > Gemmatimonadaceae > JACMLX01. The sequence goes on along the minus strand of JANMWU010000188.1, from coordinate 3,632 downwards.
GGCGCGCAGCGCTGCTTCGTCGGTGGCTCTGATGCCAGCCGTCTGGAACGCCAGCGGCTTGCCGCCGGCCTTTGCTTCCGCCAGCGCCATCAGCGTTTTTGGCGCGAGGCCGTTGGGATCGAACACGTAGCCACTGCGATCGATCACCGCCACAACCCGCACTGGCGCTGTCAGCCGACCGCCGCCAGGCCTGCGTCGCTGCGCCAGCTGCAGCGCGAGCTCGCGACCGATCAGGCCGAAACCGAGCACAATCACATCGGCGTGCTGACGCGTGCCTGCCGCGCCGCCGCCGATCTTGTCGAGCCGGAATGCCGCGTGCACCGCGCGTTGTGCCGGTGCGGCCGAACGCTCGTCTATGACGACCGAAATGTTCATTTCCGAGGCACCCTGCGCGATCGCAACGACGTTGATCCTGCTCTGCGCCAGCGCATCGAACAACCGCGCCGAAACTCCGGGCGTGCCGGCCATGCCGAGTCCCACGACCGCCAGCGTGGCCACGTTGCGCTTTACATCGACGCCTTCGATGTCACGACGCGCGAGTTCGGCCGCAAACACTTCTTTCCACTTCGCGGCAACCCGTGTCGCCATCCCGACCGGCACCGCGATGCAGAGCGAGTGTTCGGAGGATGCCATCGAAATCAGCGAGACGGACACGCCGAGTTGATCCAGTGCGCCGAGGGCGCGCGCCGCCACGCCGGGCAGTCCGGCCATGCCGTTGCCAACGATTGTCACCAGTGCCTGTCCGGTAATCACGGCCAACGCTTTCACCGGCAGCGATGGCACGCCGCGCTTCTTCTCGCCGGCAGTCGCGAAGGCGGAAATCTCGGTGCCCATCGCTTTCGGGTCCGCCAGCGGGCGCAGATAGAGTCGCGTTGCCGCAGGCAGTCCGATGAGTGCGCGCGGATGCAGAATCTTCGCGCCGTGATAGGCCAGCTCGGATGCTTCGCGCACATGCAGCGATGGAATAAGTCGCGCGTCGGGCACAACGCGCGGATCGGCGGTGAGCAGGCCCGGGACATCCTTCCACAACATCACGGTGTCCGCGTGAAGCACGCGTGCCATCAGCGTGGCCGTGACGTCAGTACCACCGCGACCAAGCGTGACGACTGCCCCCTTCTTTCCGCGCCCGAAAAATCCCGGCACGACGGGTACAATGCCGTTCCGGATTCGCGGCAGCAGCAGCTTCGCCGCCGCCGCCGTGGTCTTCGCAATGTCTGGAGCAGCGCTGCCCGGCACACCGTCAGTGCGCACCAGTTGCAATGCGTCGATGCCGGCCGCCTTCAATCCGCGCTGCTGCAGGGCCGCCACGAAAAGCGCCGCGGCCAGGACTTCTCCCCGTGACAGCACGAAATCGAGTTGTGCGACAGCCAGCGGACCACTGCGGCGACGGGCGCAGACAGCTGTCAGCTCAGCACAAATGCCCGCGATCACCGCCTGCAGGTCTTTTCGCTGCGCGCTGCTCACGGCGAGGCCGGCAGCCACGGCACGATGACGTCGCTCGAGTGCGCGCAGTGTCGTCCGCGCCTTCGGTGCGGCGCTGTGCGCGCTCAGCGCCAGTGCATCAGTGACGCCGCGCATGGCGGAGACGACAATCACCGGCGCCGCACCGCCGTGTGATGCGATGATGTCGGCGGCGTGACGGAAGGCGTGCAGGTCAGCAAGAGCAGCACCGCCGAACTTGTGGACGGTGATCGAAGGCTGGGGCATGACGAAAACGGGGTCGGAGACGGGGCAGGGCAGCAGGCAAGATGCGCTATCCGGCCCGCCGGGTCGACCCACACAGTGGGCTGTTGATGAAGTTCGTCGTGCAGTCGCCGGTCGGGACATCCCGGATGGCGGCGTTGGAACTCCTCGCAATAGCGATGCTATTGCTGCGGTTTCCGCCTTGCCATCCGGGCGCCCCATCCGGCTTTGTGCTACGCGAACTTCGTCAACCGCCCACTCTCATCTCACGCCTGCAACGGCATCTCCGTGCTGGCCTGTTCGAGGGCATCGAGGACCGCCACATCCAGCTTCGTCCCTCGATCCTTGTTCAGGATGGCCAGTGCCGCCTCAATCGGCATGCCGACGCGATACGGTCGGTCGGCGGTAAGCGCCTCGAAAATGTCCGAGACGGTCAGGATGCGCGCCTGCAGGTCCAGCCCTTCAGCCGGTACCTTCCATGGATAGCCCGACCCGTCGAGTTTTTCGTGATGCAATGACGCCATTTTCGCGAAGTCGGAGAACACGCGCACGCGGCGCAGAATTTCCCAGGTGTGCACGGGATGCGCCTGCATCAGCGTGCGCTCCTCATCGAACAGCGGCCCGTTCTTGTCGAGGATCATGTTCGACACGCCGAGTTTGCCGACATCGTGCAGCAGGCCCGCGCGTTGGAGGCGTGTAAGCTGCTGCGGGTCCGTGAAGAACTTGGCACCGATGGCACGGGCCCAGCGCGACACGTTGGTGCTGTGGCGATACGTGAATGGCGATTTCGCATCCACAATATCGGCGAATGACTGTGCCACCAGATCGAGACCTTTGACATCGACCACACGCTGCGGGTCGGCCGGCTCGAGCGCGGTGACTGCAATCTCCGGCGCCGACTCGGTGAGCCAGGTCCACCAATCCGCGTCCTTGCGCCATTTGAGCACGAGGTCTGCCAGCTGCGGATCGAACCAGCTTTTGCGCCGGTCCTTCACCATCTGCATCGTGGCGTGAATGCCTTTCGCGCCGTGAAAAATGTCGATGGTCTGGGCGAGGTTGGCGATGCGCGCCAGCAGTGGAATGGCGCGCTCTTTCAGGCTATCGGGATGGCCGCCGCCGTTCCAGTGTTCATCGAGCGAGCGGATGGCGGCGCAGGTGGTCTCGGGAAAGCCCATCTGCCGCGCGATGTTTGCACCGCGCTCGCACCGTATCGCGATCAGATCGCGCGTCACGCCGCTGCCCCGCGCGATGCCCATGAAGTGCGAGATGCGGCTCTTCAGGCCCTGACCACCGCCCGCGTTGCGAAAGGTTTCGATTGCGAGACCGATCCGCTTGTTCGCGTCAACAATCTTCATCCGCGGCTTCACGTCCTGATCGTTGGTGCCGAAAAGCTCCGTAATGCGGGCGGCGTTGCTGGAGCAGCCGGCATCCTTGAGAAGCATCGCGTAGTAGAGCGCCGTCCGATCGTCGCTGGCCAGGCCGATGCTGTCGGCGATGCGCATCGCGATCATGCAGCTGCGCAGTGTGTGCCCCGCCGGCGCGCCCTCCGTCAGGTCAAGCGCGTGCGACAGCGCGGCGAGCAATTCCGCGATTGGAATCGCCGATGCGTCGGCCTGCTGCAGCGGCGCGAGGACTGGCGTCGACGGGCGCGCGGACGGTGAGACTGTCTGGACTTGAACAGGCATGAACTCGACATCACTCGGTCGTGGGGCGACGCGGCCGTGCGGCGGCGGTCGACTCCTGAGTGTCGGCTACCGGCGGTCACAGGTGCAGGACGATTGAGCCGCGGAATTCCGCACATCACGTCGCCTCGTAGATTCCGCCGCGACAGCCGTGGTCTGCGGCTGGCTCCGCCGCGGCAGGCCAACGGCGATCCTGCGTCCCTCGCCCCGCTCCATGTCGCACGCCCTGCTGGTCGGCAGGTTTCTGCCGGTGCACCGAGGCCATCT
>JANMWU010000184.1:0-2066 GCA_031380785.1 Gemmatimonadaceae bacterium | reverse complement strand
CGTTCCCATTCCGAACACGATCGTTAAGCCCGACAGCGCCGATGGTACTCCGGCCGCGAGGTCGCGGGAGAGTAGGCCGTCGCCGGCACCTTTTGATGAAGCCCTTGATCACTCCGCGTGGTCAGGGGCTTTGTCGTTTTCGACCTCAGCCACCGAACGCGCCACCCGGCGCAACGCGCGCTCACACCAGCTGTGCCGCCGCACTCTGAGGATCCACTGCGCCCAGCACCGATCGGATCACCGCCACGCCCGCCGCACCGGCCATTCGCACCGATCGCGCCGATTCCGCGTCGATGCCACCCACCGCGATCGCGGGTCGGCCGCTCGCCAGCGCCAGTCGACGAAAACCTTCAACACCCATCGACGTCGCACCCGCGCCAAACACCGGTCCGATGGTGACGAAGTCGGCCGATACCGTGCTCGCCAGATCCCCCGCTTCGGAGATCGAACCACCGATCAGGAAACTCGCGGCGACGTGCGGACGCACGGCAATCACCGGCACACTCGCGGCATTCAGATGCACACCTGCAGCGCCGATTGCCAGTGCCACATCGAGCCGCTCGCTGACCAATATCGGTATCTGCAACGCGGCGATCAGTGCCCGCCCGACTTCCACCAGTACGTGGGCTTCCGCATGTTTCAGCCGCAGCAGCAACATCGTTGCACCCCCATGCTCGGCGCTGCGCGCACGCGTAACCAGACCGTCGACTCCGTCGCGCAGGTCATCGGTGATGGCAACAAGTCGCAAGCGCGGGTCGTCGTTGGCGATCATCTGACGCTGCGTGCACACAGCAGGCAGCCGCTGATCATTTCTTTGCTTCCGAGTCGCGCGCTGCGTGCGCCGCCTTCACTGCCGCCGAATGCTCCGCGAATGTCTTCGTGAATTGCGAGTGGCCGTCGGGAAACGCCACAAAGAACATCGCGTCTGACGGTGCCGGTTCGACCGCCGCCGCCAGACTCGCCGTTCCCGGCGATGCGATGGGTCCCGGAGGCAGACCGGCCACACGATATGTGTTGTACGGCGAGTCGATCTTCAGATCCGCAAACAGCACGCGTTTGGCCACCAGACCCATCGCGTACAGCACGGTCGGATCGGCCTGCAGGCGCTGGCCTCCCTTCAGCCGGTTCATGTACACCGACGCGATCAGCGCACGTTCGCTGCTCCGGCCCGCCTCCTTCTCCACAATTGATGCCAGCGTCACCACCGCCTGTCGCGTCCGTCCCTGCGCCTTGATCGTGTTGTCCCACACGCTCTTCCAGCGCCGATCGAAGGTGAGCAGCATCGTATCGATCACCGCGCCCGCCGGTGTGCCGTCCGCGAAATCATATGTCGCCGGGAACAGATAGCCCTCGACATCGGGCGCCGTCGTATGCATGCGCACGCGCCGCGCACTGTCTCGCGTTGCCGCCAGCAGCGAGTCGACGGCCACACCGAGCGAATCGTGGGCAAGCTTCGCGATCTGCTGAATGCCCCATCCCTCCGGAATCGTCAGCCGATGAAAACGTCCGGCACCGGAATGGAGTTGAGCCAGAATCGCTGACGTGGTTGCACCGCGCGGAATGAAGTAACGGCCGTACATGATTTCGCCGCCACCGTCGCCCGTCACGAGTGCCGCCAGCTGGAAGATCCACGCCGATCGCACCACATGTGCGCTGCGCAGACTGTCAGCCGCTTCAGCCAGCGTCGCGCCGTTCGGAATCGTCACTTTCGCGGGCGCGCCAGCGCGAGCCACGCGGCTGTTCATGATCAATGCGCCGCCGATCGCGGCCGCGCACAGCAGCGCAATCAGCAGCAGTACCGGCCATACCCGACGTTTCCGGCGTGCCATGATCAACCCTCGCGGGTCGGCGTGTCGGAGACCATCACCGCACCGCCATCCAGCACGCCTTGCAGCAGCATGGCTGCCGTCATCGCATCAATGTCGTGGCGATGATCGCCCACCTTGCCACCAGCTTCGTGCAGTGCGCGATGCGTGCGCGCGGTCGAATAGCGCTCGTCGACAAATGACACCGCGCGGCCACTGCGCGCGGTGATCGCCAGCGCGACGGCGCGCACCTCGGCGCAG
>JANMWU010000179.1:0-2088 GCA_031380785.1 Gemmatimonadaceae bacterium | reverse complement strand
GGCATCACTTCACGCGGTGAGCTGGCGGACCGCGTAGCGCGGCATTCTCTCCGACGAGTATCTCGCGGGAGACAGTCTGCCGCTGTCGCGCCGGGGTACAATTCTGCGTCCGTCGCGCCACAGACACTTTCTTCCTGTGTAAAAATGCGTCGTCTTCCACCTGCAGTCTGTGCCGCTCTCGCTCTCGCACTTTCGACATCGCCGGCCGACGCGCAGACCGCCGCCGATATCGCTCGTCTCGCGCCCGTCGCCCGTCGCATCACCGCCGCGGCGCTTACTGATTCGGGCCCATACCGCCGACTCGGCGCACTGGTCGATGGCTTCGGACATCGACTCAGCGGATCCGCGGCGCTCGAGCAGGCGATCGACTGGGTGCTCGCCGAGATGCAGCAGGACGGATTTGCCAATGTGCGTGGCGAGCCGGTGATGGTTCCGCACTGGGTGCGGGGCGCTGAATCGGCAACGCTGATCGCACCGCGTGAAGCGCCGTTGCACATGCTCGGCCTTGGCGGCAGCATCGGCACTGGCCCGGACGGCATCACGGCAGAAGTGATGGTGGTGCATTCGTTCGACGAACTCGAACGGCGCCAATCTGAAGTCGCGGGAAAGATCGTGCTGTTCAACATCCCGTTTCCGAAGGATTCGGCGCCGTTTGCCGGATACGATGTGGCGGTACAGATCCGCGGTTTCGGTGCCTCACGCGCCGCGAAGCACGGCGCTGTCGCGTCCTTGATTCGATCGGTCGCCACCTTCTCGATCCAGTCACCGCATACCGGTGGCATGCGTTACGACACCACGGTGACGAAGATTCCTGCCGCTGCGCTCAGCATCGAGGATGCCGAGATGATCGACCGCATTCAGGCGCGCGGTCAGCACGTGCGTGTGAAGCTCGTGATGAGCGCGCAGATGCTGGCTGACGCGCCGAGTCGCAACGCGGTGGCGGAATTACGCGGCCGCGAACTGCCGGATGAAGTCGTCGTGATCGGTGGCCACATCGACTCGTGGGATGTGGGGCAGGGTGCGATGGATGATGGCGGTGGCAGTGTGGCCGCGTGGGAAGCGGTGAAGCTGCTCAAGACACTGGGCATCACACCGCGTCGCACCATTCGTGTGGTGCTATGGACGAACGAGGAGAATGGTGGTCGCGGTGGCGCCGGATATCGTGACGCGCATCGCGCCGAGCTTGCAAAGCACTTCGCGGCGATCGAGAGCGATAACGGCATTTTCCGGCCGACCGGTTTTCGCTTTCAGGGCACGAAGGCAGCGGCCCGCCGCGCGGCGCTGTTGGCGCAGCTGACACGTATCGCCGGCGCATCGACCGTTGTGCCGGGTGACGGTGAGGCTGACGTCGGGCCGATCATCGAGGAAGGTGTGCCTGGCTTCGCGCTTGACGTCGATGCGTCACACTACTTCTGGTATCACCACACCACGGCCGACATGCTGAATGTCGTCAGCGATGCTGATCTGCGGCGTTGCGTGGCAGCGATGGCGATTCTGGCGTATGCGCTGGCGGAGATGCCTGGGACGTTGCGGTAGCGGGACGTTCGCCAGCGCGACGGTCAATGCACGACATGCTTCTCGTTCAGCAGCGCGCGAAACTCCTTCGCCATCGCAATCATCGCCGCGTGCGCTGCCGGCACCACCGTCGACATGTGCAGAAAGCCGTGCACGAGTCCCGGCATGCGCATTGATCGTACAGACACACCAGCGTGCCGGAGCAGTTCCGCATACGTCTCGCCTTCATCGCGCAGCGGATCGAAGCCGGCGGTGATCACCAGCGTCGGCGGCGACGTGGCAAGATCGCTGGACAGCGCCGGGCTCACCCGCGGATCACAGCGCAACGCTCTGTTATCGCTGAGGTAAAGCCGCGTGAACTCGTCCATGTCCGCGCTGGTGAGAACAAAGCCGGCGGCGAACATCGAGCGCGATGGATGTCGCTGAGTCGCATCGGTCGTGGGATAGATCAACAGCTGCGCGGCAACCGCATTTCCTTCGCGTGCGACGGTGAGCGCGGCCACGGCCGCGAGATTCCCGCCGGCGCTGTCGCCGCCAACCGTGATGCACGAAGGATCTGCACCGAGTGACGCG
>JANMWU010000169.1:0-7119 GCA_031380785.1 Gemmatimonadaceae bacterium | reverse complement strand
ACCACCGAGCCGCTTGGCTACCGTGGTTTCGTCATAGTCCGCGCGCTGCAGTGCCAGGCGCAGTGTCTCGAATGCGGCCCGAGGTTCGAGCCGGATCGGGAACGCGGCGGCGGTGCCGGTCGCATCGCCGGCGTGCGAGTTTCCGGCGTGCGAGTTCCCGGCGTGCGAGTTCCCGGCGTGCGGGTTCCCGGCGTGCGGGTTCCCCGAGTGCGGCGACACGGCAGCTGCTGCGGTCTGCGTATCGCTCATCGCGTCACCTGTGCTGCGCAGGTCATGTTGCCAAGCCATCCGCGCTGAAAGATCGGTGCGCCCGATTCGATGGTGAATTGCACGCCGACCGGCTGTGCGTTCTTACCCGTCGCACTCCACTCGCCGCGGCCGCCTTCCACTTTCGTGGCACCTGCAACGAGCCGGAAAATGGCCCACTCCCCCGTGCCGCGTGCGACCGGACGCTCACGTTCACCCTTGAACTGGGCCAGCAGCGACGCTTCGCGGCCGGTTGACGACGGCCACACGAATTGCGCCGGCGGCGCATTCTGATCGAAGTGCGCGCGTTGCGTGCCCTGCGTGAGCGTGATGGTCGGCGTGAGCGCGGACACGTCGCCCTTGGCCAGGAACACCACTCGCGGCGAGGCGCCGCCACTGAACAACGCATCTGTGACACGTTCCGCGCGGTTGAAGAAATCGACGAACGGTGTTGACAGCGCGACACCGCCGGCCGGCTTGGCAACCCACTTGCCACCTTGCTTGTCAAGCATATCTCCCAGCGCTTCCTGCTGAAACGCCGACAGCTGTCCGGTACCTGGTGCGAGCAATCCGACAACCTCCGCGATCGTCGCTTCCGTAGTCGCATCGGGATTGAACGGGAACTTGCCGAGCATCGGCGTCATCGCCGCGCAGAGCGTACGACCACGCTCGTTCAATGCGGACGCGCGTTCGCTGGCTTTCTTCTCACCGCCGCCACCCCCGCCACCGCCACCCCCTGCTGGTGCCGCCGCGGGTGCACCGCCGCCGCCCGCAACCGGCGCGGCGCGCGCGGCCGGCGGGCGGGTATTGGCGATGCCGCGCAATACCGCTTCAGCGCCGTTGATCGGCGCTTCGAGTAACGCGGAGACCGGAGCGTTCAGCTGCACAGCGGCCGTGTCGACGGAGAATTTCTGCGCCAGCTGTCGTGCGGCGCCTTTCGCCAGCGTCACCTGTGCCAGCGACTCCTGCGCTTTCGATGTGAGGGCAAGCGTGCCGGCGGTGTCGCGCGGTTCGGGAATGAATGTGATTGCTTCAAGCGCGCCCTGCACGGCGACAAGTCCGCTGACGTACGCCTGATTCTTGTCGTTGACATAGGTGCCCGCGGCGGCTGGCAATTCGACGGTATGCACGGACTGGAATGTCGCCGCCATGCTCGAATCGTTATTGGTATTGCGCGCGACCATCGCCAGCACCGCCAGCAGCGGCGATTGCGCGCCGCTGACCGCGCCGACCTTTCGCGCCGCGTCGCGCGCACCGGCGAGGCCGGAGCCGGAGGGGCGAATGACGGTGACGCTCTTCACGAAGGTGCGCCAGCGCTGCACATAGTCGTTGTAGTAGCTGCGCCGCAGCTTCATCAGCACGGCATCGAGATCCTTTGTTTGCGCAGCGGTGGAGTCGCCAACGACCCACGGCTCGCCATTGAAATCGGCGTTCTTGATGGCCGCCTGCATGTAGGCCCAGCCTTCGAGGGTGTACGCGCCGGCAACCTCCGTCGGGCCGCCGATGATGCCTGGTGCCGTAGGCGCAGCCGCCAGAACTCGTGCCGGCGGTGTGGCTTTGTTCGCCTTCGCCAGCAGGTTCTGATAAATCTGTTCGTCGCCCGAGAAGCGGTTCAGGAAGGCACGTGTGTGACGGATCACGCTCGCGTCGGCCGCCTGCGGCCACGGATTTTCTTTCGCCAGCAACGTCGAGTAAAACTCAAACTGTCGCCGCGCCATTGCGGTCACGTCGGCATCGAGCGTCTGTCCGCGTGCCCAGCTGGTCATCAGCACCGGTGCCAGGAAATCGGGCGTACTGCGTGGCGACTCGTTGGTCATAATGAGGTACGCCTTCAGCATGCCGTAGTCATTGCCGTAGTCGTCGGTGGCGCGCGGCGATTCGGGAAGCGTATGCAGCGAATCGGTAAGCGCACCGTACGCAGACAGGTGCAACTGGCGACGATATCCGTCCAGCCAGACGCGGCGGGCGGCGCCCATCAGCGTGTCACCGCGCCACAATCCCCACCGCAGTCGCTTCGGGACGCCGGAGTCATTGAACTGCTTGAGCGTGTCCAGCACGCCGCGCAACGCATCAAGCCGCTGCAGTGCATCGGCGGACGGGAATGCAACTGTGCCGGCGGGTGCGTTCACAACCGGCAGGGCGTTGACATCGCGGGACGCAACCGTGACGCGTTCCGCGAGCGCACTGTTACCGATCCATGATCGCACCACGCTTCCGGCCACGAACAGCGCGGCGGCAATGCCGGTGCCGAGCAATACGCGGCGCACAGTGGCGACCCGCACGCCGCCTTGCGCCATCGCAGCGGCGCCGCCGTCAGCCAGAACGACCTCGGGAAAGAGTCGTTCGAGAAACACCCACTGCGGCACACGGCGGGTGGTCGGCGCCGCCGTCGCGGCCACTCCAGTAGCAGCTGCAACGTCCTGCGGCCTGAACACCTGCGTGGCGCTGTTCACCGGTCCCTTCGCCGCGCCGCTTGCACTGCGCGCCGTTGCAGCGGCGGGAACGTCAGTGATCACCTGCGGCCGCACGCCGACGAGATAAAAGCCGCGCAGTTGCGGGCTCACGCCAACATGTACCGGTCGGCAGATCTCAACCAGAAATGTGGTGACCTGCTGCGCCAGCTTTCCGACTTCGCGCGGCAGTTCATACGCCGCCAGCCGCCGCGCCGCTTCGCTTTCGCGGCCGAGGTGATCGATGCGATGCGAGGCAAGTTCCGCAACGAGTTTTGCGAACGCCGTTTCGATGCGGGGGATGATGCGTTCGGCATACGTGCCGGCGGCTTGTGCGCGCCTGCCGCCGGTAGACAACGCCGTGGCGTCAAACGGCAGCGCAGCGCCCACCGGCGCGCGCACTTCATCGCGATCGAGCGGTGCCGCCCAGGTCTCGAACGAATGCAGCTTGTCGGCCTTGGTGAAGAACACGTACACCGGCAGCGCCACTCCCCATGCGCGCGCAGCGGTGGTGAGGCGTTCACGAGTAACCTTGGCCAAGGCTTCCATTTGCGTGGCGGCGTTGGGACCGCTGAACAGATCGCAGCTCACGCAGACGACGGCGGCGCGCGGTGCCGCCTTGGCGCGACCGAGCGCGGCCGCCACACGTGGCGGTCGCAGCGAGCGCACCATCCGCTGCCAGAGTGCGGCGTCGGCGAATACCGGACCGCCGGCTTCGGCCAGCACTGCATCTTTCACCAGCCAGAAATTGGCCAGCTCAGTCTTGCGCGGCGTGTCAGTTCCATCCGGTACGTCGCCGGACAACAATTCCGGATCTGTGCCCGAACGCAGCACTGTCGTGGATTTACAGCTGCCTTCCGGTCCGAGCACCAGTACCAGCGGCTTGGCGTCAAACACTCCGCGCGGCAGACGCGAACGTGCGGCGGACACCAGCGAGCCGACATCCGCGTCGCGATTGTCGGTGGCTGCCGCAACCGGCTCATCTCTGGGTCGCAGATACCAGAGCAGCGCCGCCGCGGCAATCAATCCGAGCGCCACGAGGCCGACCTGCAGCGCCACCCGTTCGCCGTCGCTGAGCTGCAGGACTGCGCCAAGCAACCAGGCGAGCAGCACGAAGATGATCAGCACCGCGATGGCGCTGTACCAACGCGTCGACGGATTGCGAGCCATGAGGACTATGCGGGCGAAAGGGAACGGCGCGCGCTGTGTGCGGCGAACGGAACTGACGTGCGGAACTATGGTGTGTGGGCACCGGCCGTGCGTGGCGTGGCAGCCACTGTCGCCGGGATGGTGATGCCGCCAACTGCAGAACGGAGCGCGAATGCGCCGACGCCCCACAGCACGACCGCCAGCACCGCGGTCGAGATGAGCGCGGTGGAAAGGCGTCGGATCCAGGGGTCGGTTACCGCCAGTGCGTCGTCAGCTGGCTTCCAGCCGGCCACGAACTCGGTGGATGCGCCGCGAATACGACGGATGCGTTCACTGATCTGCGCCGCGATTGAATGCAGCGCGCCGCGATCACCGGCACCGTAGCGACCGCGAAATCCCAGCAGCAGACAGAGTTCATGTAACTCGAGCACGTCGGCCAGCGCCGGTGTATCCGGTCGCGCCAGCAGTCGCTCGATGTGCTGAAAAAACCACTCGCCTGCCATGTGGCCGCCGAACAGCTGCTCCTGCAACGGACGCCGGGCCCATTCGGCCCACGCACCTTCCGGTGAACTCAGCGCCGATTCATCCAGCAGCGCGACAACCGCGAACGATGACAGCTGCAGATCGGCTGGATCGTAGCCCTGCGTCTGCCCGAGTTTTTCCGCGCGCCGCAACAACTCCAGCATGTGTTCGCGGAACGCTGACACATCGCTGACGCTGCCGCGATTTGCGCGAAGTCGGGTGACGGCCGTCAACGACTCCTGAAAAATCAGCGCCAGCCGACCTCTCCCAACGTCAACGACGGCAGAAGGACTCGGCGCGGCCGTCATCGGACTTGTCATTTCTCAGTTACCACTGTCGAACGTGGATGAACACACTCATGCCTCGCGGCAATGTGGAATGTGCAGCACGACCTCGCGACCGGAAGAGCGCGCTGCCCTGTTGCCGGACACGCTTCCATCAGGCATTCACGAGAACGGATACTTCCATCGCGACATCAGGCAGCGCATCCGGCACGTAGACGCCGATTTCACGCGCATCGCGCAGCGCCGTTTCGCACGGACCGGCGAGAGTGATTTCGAAATACGTCAGGTCGGCGCGCGGTGCGAGTCCGGCCGGCGGGGCGGGCACATGCTCCAGCGTCAGACCGGGATACGCGCGACGGACCAGTTCCAGCACAAACTTGGCTGCACACACCTTGAGGTATTGCTGCGCGCGCATAAGCGTCTCGTTCGGCGGCAGACTGGTACGCACGCCCAGAAACCACCGCGCGCCAGGCTCATAGCAGCGTGGGTCGCTGACGGTCGCGGAAAGCAGCACTTCCGAAACCCGGGACAGTGGCACGCGCACGGCATTGGCCGCGATCACCACGTCGAGGTGTGAGCGCAGATGGCGTTCCAGCGCCGTGAAGCAGGTGGCAAGATCGTCGTGTGTGTAGACCGGCAGATCGCGCGCGCTCACCGTCAGTGAAAACGTGCAGAGTGCGCCAGCCAGCTGCGACAGCTCGAGCCAGAGCTGTTCCGGATGCGCGCTGCGCGTCGCGAGCAGGTGGCGCAACGGCGCCTCCGCCGATCGCACCGCGTGCAGCAGCCAGCGTGTGGCGAGCTCATTGCCGATGTAGGCGGCAGGCGCCGACGCCAGCGATCCAGTGACCGGTACATCGAGCGTTGCGCTCAGCGCTTTGCCCTTCGCTTCCACCATGCCGAGCACCTGGCGCAGGATGGTGAGCAGGCGGGCGCTGGCGCCGATCTTCAGGCATGGAGGTACGAATTCCGGGTCGGAAACGAACTGGCCGATGTCATTGCGGCGAACACGCGCAATCGCGAGCGAGACGTCACCGGGATTGCGCTCGGTATCAAGTACGAGACGCAGATGCTTGGCTGCGAAGTGCACTTCGGTGCTCTCCTCGCCGGCCGCTTCATCGCGGACGTTGACGACCAGTTCGACATAGCGCGGTTCGATCAGTCCATTGGTACTGTCACGCAACGGTGCTTCGGTGAGTCGCACGTTTGACGAGTCAGCGCTCCACGCCGGCAGCGTGAGATACACCAGCTGTGATTCGCGATCAGGGGCGAAGCGCTCTGCAAGCGGCAACGCCGGCGGCGAGGGATCCGCATCGGGAACCGAGACGACAGTGCCGTCCGGCATGATGCCACGCGCGAACGCCAGCGCCAGCATGCCGCCCGCCAGCGCTTCGGTGTCGAGCGACGCCGAGGTGACGCCGTATGCGAACGGGAAGAGCGCGTCGAGGGTCGCGGCCAGCGTATCCTCGGAGTACCGACGCTGCGCCTGAAAGTGATGTGGCGCCAGATACATTCCCTCTTCCCACACGACCCGGCTTTGTCGGCGCGGTGCAAGCCCCATCTGGAACACCTGTTTGAATGGCGAATCCGTCGCGTGATTGCTTCCGAGCGTCGTCGGGCTGACAATATATCCCTGTGTTGCACGCTCATCGCCGCCGTTTGCACCCGCGCGTGCCACCTTTTCCCGCACACCACGCCGTGACCCGATGACCAGTCAGAACTTCGATGCGCGGTATCAACTGTTGAAGTGCGTCGCGGTGGCCGACGGCATTCGCACCCACAACGCCCTCGAGCTCGTGACCGGGCGCGTGGTGATGGTGCATCTCGTCGATGCCGCTGGTCCGGATGAAGTGGAAGGATTGCAACGGCGACTCGGTCGCTTGCCGCAGACCGAAAAGGCGCGCGTGCTGGAGATCGCGACTTTGCCGGCCGGATTCGCGGTGGTGACCGAGTTTCTGCAGGGGATGACGAATTTTCCCGAATGGCTGGCCGCGCGGGTTCCGGACGATAGCATCGAGCTGCCATCACAGATTCCACCGGGCGCCAGTCAATTCCCGGCGCTGCGCAACACTGCGCCGACAGTGGGTGACGGGCCCGCAGCGGCCGAGGAACCCACGCGGAGCGGGCCGGGCGAAACCGGTGACGCCATCACTTCGGCGCAGGAAGTCTCCACGGTGCAGCTGCGACGCCCGGTGGCTACGAGCGCCGCTGCGATGACGCCGCCTGTCGACGTTCCGACGACAGCGGCCCCGTCGATTGCGCCGCCACCGCCGCCTGAGCCGCCGCGGCCCGCGCCGTCGCCTCTGGGCGACTTCACGCGGATGTTCGGGGCCGGGTCGGCCGCGCCGACTCCGCCACCCGCTCCGCCGTTTGTGCCTCCGGCGCCGGTCGCCCCTCCGGCCGCGCCTGCGCCGCCAATACTGCGCGAGGGCGAATTCACACGAATGTTCCGCGGCGGTTCGTCAGCGCCA
>JANMWU010000139.1:0-7090 GCA_031380785.1 Gemmatimonadaceae bacterium | reverse complement strand
CGGACAAAACCCCGCGATCAAGGGGACTGGGTTTCGGTGACAGTGCACTCATTTCAATGCGAGCATTGAAATGAGTGCACTGTCACCGAAACCTTGATCGCGTCGAGCATGTGCTCGCTCACGCCCGCGCCGCAACGCTCCGCGCAATCACGTCCCACGACGCCAGTGGATCGGCCGCCGCCGTCACCGCCCGCCCGATGATCAGATACCGCGCACCGAGCTCCGCCGCCGCCTCCGGTGTCACGACCCTCGCCTGATCGTTCGTGGCGGCGCCAGCGAGCCGGATGCCTGGTACCAGCGGAGCGAGTCGCGGGAAGCTGTGCACAACGGCGCCCAGCTCCTCCCCCGAACACACCACCCCATGAGTCCCCACCCCGTCCGCCAGCTCGGCCAGACGCAGCACTTCGGCCCGTATATCAATCCACGGCCCACGCCCCCATGACTGCGCGAGTTCGGCCGGTGTGAGACTCGTCAGCACAGTCACAGCCAGAATGCCGCAACTGCTGCCGGCGCCATCCACCGCGGCCGCCAGCATCGCCTCGCCGCCTGACGCATGCGCCGTCATCAGACGGACATCGAGCGCCGCGGCCTGGCGCGCGGCTGACCGCACCGTATTCGGAATGTCGTGCAGCTTCAGATCGAGAAAAACATCCACGCCACGCGAGCGCAACGCGTCGACAAGCGCGGGACCAGCCGCCGAGAACAGCTCCAGCCCAACCTTGTAGAAATCACAGCGTCCGGAAAACCGGTCGACCAGTGTCAGCGCTTCGGCGGCCGAGGGAACGTCAAGTGCGAGCAGCAGCCGCGGTGATGCAGTCACACCGGCCATTCCAGCGTGCCGCGCAGTGACGCGAGCGAACTGACGCCCTCGCGCGCGCACCACCGTTCGAGTTCGCGCACGATGCGCTCCGGAGCACGCGGATCCACCATCCCTGCAGTGCCGACGCCAACCAGCGTGGCACCGGCCATGATGTACTGCAGCGCGTGCTCGCCTCGCGAGACACCACCCAGTCCGATCACCGGCAGCGCGACGGCGCGTGTGACGCGCCAGGTTGCGAGCACACCGATTGGCAGCAATGGCGGACCGCTCACACCGCCGCTGCCGAAGCCGATCCGTGGCCGCCGCGTGGCCGTATCGATCACCAGTCCAGGCATCGTGTTCGTCAGCGTGAGCGCATCGGCGCCGGCATCGGCGCACAGCTGTGCAGTGCCCGCGAGGTCGCTCAACGTCGGCGACAGCTTCACGATCAGCGGCTTTCTGGTCGCGCCGCGAGCACGGGCGATCAGCGCGCGAAGCACATCGCGATCGGCGCCGAACTCCAATCCGCCGGCTGTCACATTCGGGCAGCTCACGTTCAACTCATACGCGCTGATCCCCGCGGCATCATCGAGTTGCGATACGACTTCAGCGAAATCTTCGAACGTACTGCCGACGACGTTCACCAGCACGCGCGCCCTGGAGAGGTTGGCCGCAAGCCACGGCAGCTCAGTCTCCTTCACCACTGCGACGCCGGGATTCGCGAGGCCAATCGCGTTGATCATGCCGCCGGGAAAATCCGAAACCCGCGGCGCCCTGGCACCTGGCCGCGGCGCAAGCGAAACGGCCTTGGTAACAAGTCCGCCGAGCCGGTCGAGATCAACGATGTCGTGCAGTTCGCGTCCGTATGCGGCGGTTCCCGACGCGAGCACGACCGGATTCTGAAAGCCGATGCCCGCGAAGTCCGTCGACAGATCTGTCACGGGCTGCCGCCTACGCGCCGCTCATACCGGCCGAGGTACTCCACGGTGGCCGACGCGATCGCGCGCGCGAGTTCGAGCTGATGTGCGGTGGTCGTGAGATAGGTCGCTTCCTGCCTGTTTGTGCCGAAGCCGACTTCGACCAGGATGGCGGGCATGAACGAGCCGCGCAGCACAGCGAAGTTCGCCTGCTTCACTCCGCGATCGGTGCCGGGGTGCATCGCCTTCAGCCGGCGCTGGACTTCGCTCGCGAGATCGCTCGACTCGCGCAGATGTTCGTTCTGCGCCATATCGTTGATGATGAAGCTGAGTGGATCGCCTTTGGGAGCGTTGGCGCCGGTCTCGAACTTGATCGCCTCGTTTTCCATGCGCTCCACGCGGCTTTCGTCTTCGGTCTTCGCCTCGGCAAGAAAGTATGTCTCGAATCCGCGCGACGACGCGGCATCGCGCCAGTGTGGATTGGCGGCATTGACGTGGATCGACACGAACAGATCGGCGCGCTGGTTGTTCGCGATGCGCCCGCGGTCACTCAGCGCAATAAGCGTATCGCGTGAACGCGTGAGATAGACCGTCACGCCCTGCGCGCGGAGCGCGTCGGCCACCTTGAGCGCGACCGCCAGCGTGATGTTCTTTTCAAAGATGCGGTCGCCCGACAGGGAAACGCCCGTCATACCGTTATCCGGCCCGCCGTGTCCGGCATCGACAACGACACTTCGCACGCGTCGCGGCGGGCCGGAGGCAGGCGGCGCGGACCGCGTTGGGACGCCGCCCGTGCGCGAGCCGCCACCGATGCTCACCGGCCGTGTATCGGCATCGGGCCGGAGCACCGAACCGTCACTGGATGCCCGTGCGGCCGGCGGTGAACTGCGCGCCGGATCGGGCGTCGGTTGTGGGAAGGGCGCGGCCGGTGCCGACGTGGTCTCAGGCGCACCGCGACGTGCATAGGTCGAGAAGCGGCGCAGTTCCTTTTCTTCCGCGTCCCACACGATTCCGGTGCCATACCGCGGCAGGATCTCGGTGATGAACTCGGCGGGAATGAGCATGCCGCTGACGCCACTGCGCGTCACCGGAGCGCTCAATCGTTCAACACCGGCCGAACCGAGATCCACCATGCGTTCACCGACGATGAATCGCGAGACGACGCCGCACGCATCGAGCGACACCCCACCTCGGCTCGTCTCAACCGTGCCGCCGAGCGCGCGGGCAAGTGCGGCCAGCGGCAGGAAGCGCGCTCCGTTGCTCACGACCCAAGGTACGACGACATCGCGATTTCCGGTGCGGACGTGCAGTCCGTCAGCTTGCGCGTTGAGCGTCGGCGCAACGCTGCAAAGGCTGATCACCATGCCGCCGTGCCGCGCGATCCTGCGCAGGCGCTCCATCGCTGACATCACGTCTTCATCGCCCGCGCCATGGCGCGCTCGTCGTCCTTCTTTTTGAGATCTTCGCGCTTGTCGTGCATCTTCTTGCCTCGTGCCAGCGCGATCACGACCTTGGCGCGTCCGTTCTTGAAGTACAGCTCGAGCGGCACGATGGTAAGTCCCTGCCGCGTCACGGCGCCGATGAGCTTCTCGATCTCCTTGCGGTGCAGCAGCAGCTTGCGTGTGCGCGTGGGTGCGTGCGCGCTGTACCCGGCCTGCTCGTACTGCGAGATATGCAGGTTGAGCAGAAAGATTTCGTTGCCGTTGATGACGCCGAATGCATCACTCACGTTAGCGCGGCCCTCGCGCAGCGCTTTCACTTCGGAGCCGGTGAGCATGAGGCCCGCCTCCCACGTTTCGATGATCTGGTACTCGAAACGGGCGCGACGATTCTTCGCGATCGATTCGATCGACGGAGCGTCATCGGCGGCGGGACGGGACATGAATCCGGTGCTGGAGAAGCGAAGCGAATGACGAGCAAATGCAGAACAGCATGTGAAGTTACGGCTCTTGCAGTGGCGCTACAACCAATGCCGGCATAACGACTTGCGCCGTTTGGAGTATCCCCGTCGCAAGCGCGTTGCCATATGCGCGAGCGACCGCTGTCAGATGTCGTAACCCACGACGTGTCAGCTTGTTGCGCCACGTTGACAGCACCGCCCGGGATCGGTATCCTCCCCGCTCTGCCGAAGTGGTGGAACTGGTAGACGCGCTGCGTTCAGGGCGCAGTGGGTGCAAGCCCGTGGGGGTTCGAGTCCCCCCTTCGGCACTGCAGACGAATGGCGGCGGCGGACAGTGTCCGGCGCCGTTTTTCGTTCCGATCAGTCAGCGCCGCGTGGCGGGCATGGCGCTGGGCGCCACGTCGTCAGGCAGATCCACCGTGCCGAACTCGTGACGAAGCGCCTCGTTGCACCGATCAAGCTCCTCGGCCACCCACGCGCCCGCCCACCCACTCTGATCGTTGCCGGGGCGGCCGCCGGCGAAGCCAACCAGCGCTTCGCCGATCTGACCAACCGGCGTGCGTGATGCGCCGCGCTGGCCCATCAGATCGCGATACAGGCGAAGTCTGGCGTTGAACTGCGATGCCGACGTGAGGCGCATGGACGGCGCTGCTGAAGGATCGTGTTCGACGGCTTTTGCGAGGGCCTGACCGACCATCGACGCAGTGCGATCATCGAGCGCATCGCGTCCGGCAATCAACAGGCCGAGTGCGCGACGCAGATAGCGCAGTTCCCAGCGCGCATGGTCTGCGTCGAGGTCGGCGAAGGCTGCGAGCCGATCGACCGCCGCCGGTGCCGGCTCTGTCATCAACGTGCTGACATACGACGAGGCACGACGCTCCCACTCGCGCTCGAGTTGTTGTGTTGTCCACTTCGACATCGGAGTCATCGCACCGATACGACCGGCAGCATGCGACGCGCGAGTTCAGGCGGCGCATCGAGCTTCACGCGCACGCGAACCGTCTCTTCGTTCGCGAGCAGATCGGCCAGCCGGATTCCGTCGAGCACCTCGTCGATCTTCGACTGCAGCAGTGCCCATACCGGCCGGATGCTGCACGAGGTGGAATCAGCGCAGCGATGCTCATCGAGCGGATTGCTGACGCAGTGCATGTCGAACGTGTGCAGCTCCGACGCGGTGACAACATCGCGAACCGTGATGTCGGTGACCGGCCGGGCGAGCACGTAGCCGCCACGCGCACCGCGGGTGCTGTCGACGATGCCGGCGCGACGCAACCGAAGCAGAATCTGCTCGATGTAGTCCACCGGCAGCGATTCGCCGGCAGCAATGGCGCGCCCGGTAATGGGGCCTTCGCCAACCCGACGTGCCAGATGCAGAGCGCTGATGAGGCCGTACTCGGCCCAGGTTGTGATCCTCACAGGCGGAGGATGGCCGAACGGGGAGCGGCGGACAAGGGGCGCCGGCGCTTCCGAATGCGACGCGACTGTCAGCCGCCCGCGACGGCGCCGTGTTTGCCCTCCGGCATACCGATTTCGGTCATGCGGCGCAGATCGAGAACGCCCGCGATCTCGTCCGCTGGAATGACCTGATCGCGAGCAACCAGCTCGCGGATGAGGACTCCCTCCTTCACCGAGCGCTTACTGATCTCGGCCGCCTTCGCGTATCCAATCCGGGGCATCAGCGCCGTCGCGAGGGCAGCTGATCGTTCCACCCAGTACTGGCACATCGCCTCATTCGCCGTGATGCCCTGCACACACTTTTCGGTCAGTACGTTGATGGCGTTTGTCAGGATCATCATGGAGAGCAGAATATTGTGCGCGATGACCGGCATCATCACGTTGAGCTCCAGCTGTCCATGTTCAGTTGCGATTGCGACTGTCGCGTCGCAGCCGATGACCTGAAAGCACACCTGATTGACCATCTCGGGAATCGACGGATTGATCTTCCCCGGCATGATCGACGATCCGGGTTGCACCGCCGGGAGCACGATCTCATCGAGACCGGTGCGCGGGCCACTGACCATCAGCCGCAGATCGCTGCAGATCTTCGAGAGATCGAGTGCAAAGCCGCGCAATGACGCGCTGAAAGCCGCGGCGTCGCCCATGCTCTGCATCAGCTGAATGCGATCCGCCCCGATACGCAGCGTGTCAATGCCGCTGACGGCTTTCAGATGCGTGGTCATCAACGCCGGATACTGCGGCTCGACGGTGACGCCGGTGCCCACCGCACTGCCGCCGATGCCAAGGTCGTTCAGATAGTCTGCCGATTCCGTGATCCGCCGTTTGCAGCGATTGAGCGTGCCCGCGTACGCGGCGAATTCCTGACCGAGCCGGATCGGCATTGCATCCTGCAGATGCGTCCGACCTGCCTTCACGATGTGATCGAATTGGCCGCCTTTCGCCAGCAGCGCGTCGATCAGTCCGGAGCATGCGCGCAGCAGCATCGGTAACTGGCGCAGTACCGCCAGGCGAATGTTGGTCGGAATGGTGTCGTTTGTGCTCTGCGCCATGTTCACATGGTCGTTCGGATGCACCGGGGTGTAGGTGCCGCGACTGCCGCCAAGCAGTTCGTTGGCGCGATTGGCCAGCACTTCATTCACGTTCATGTTGTGCGAAGTTCCCGCGCCAGCCTGGTACGGATCGACGACGAACATGTCGCGATGCTCGCCGGCAAGCACTTCATCGGCGGCCGCAATGATGGCGTCGGCGCGCTGCGCGTCGAGACGACCGGTCTCCCGGTGCGTCATCGCCGCCGCCTTCTTGATCCACACCTGCGCGATGACAAACGGTTCGAGCGGACGGAGTCCCGAAATCGGGAAGTTCTGCAGCGCACGCATCGTCTGCACGCCATACAGAACGTCGGCCGGAACGGCCAGCTCGCCGAGCGGATCTTTTTCGATGCGCGTCGCAGTCATGATCGACGAAGGTGAGGTGGAGGGGTGTCAGGCGATGATCGGTCCGCGAGCGGAATGGTCCGCGCGGCACGCACGGACGCAACCAGTGCGACGAGCGCGAAAACCATCGCCACGCCGAGCGCGAGCACACTCAGCCCATGCAACGTTCCAAAGGCAACACGCAACGGATCTGTTGCTGCGAGTGCTTCAGCGCTCGGTCCGATGCGTTCACGGAGCGCATGGATCTTTGGCCCGATCACCAGCTGTGCGATAGCACAACCCGCGATCATGCCGGCCGCGGCAGCGCGACGCACGATGTTGCCTGGTGCGCCCCGCGTGGTGAGCGCGAATACAACCACGCCCACCACAATGCCGCTGAAGAACAGCACGGGCAGGACTTCGCCAACCAGCGCGCCGGCGAGCGATCGTGTCGGCAACACCCTGAACGCGGCGGGCGCCACCGCGGCGACAACGATCAACGCTGCTCCGCCCCAGATGGCAGACAGCACGATCGACGCCAGCGCCCGTGTGTGATTGCGTGCCACTGCACCCACCGGGTCGGCTGCATCACGCTCCCGTCGGT
>JANMWU010000137.1:0-2886 GCA_031380785.1 Gemmatimonadaceae bacterium | reverse complement strand
CTCGACCTGATCCGACTCTCAGGACTGACTGAAGGTGAAGACATCGAGATCGTCTTCAACGGCGTGCGGCCGGGCGAAAAGTTGTACGAGGAATTGTTCTTCTCCGGCGACGAAGTGCTCAAGACGTCGCATCCGAAGATCGTGAAGGCGTGCTACGACGCGCCGGATCTGCGGGTCTACATGCAGATCGTGCAACTGATCGAATCGGCGATGCGCAATGCCAGCGACTCGTATCTGCGCCGCAGTCTCGAAGAGATCGTGCCCGATTTCGAGTCGGAGGGCCGGCCGAGCCGGAACACTCCGTCGTCCGCCGAAGTCATTGAGCGGACGCCACTGGCAATGGGTGCGTCCCGAGGGTGAACCTCGCGCACCCATTGCGGCCGACCGTCACACTTTATAGTACTGCCGATACCATGTCACAAACCGCTCGACGCCGACCTCGATCGGCGTCGCCGGAGTGAAGCCGGTGTCGCGCGTCAGGTCCGAAACGTCGGCGTAGGTCGCCGGCACATCGCCCATTTGCATCGGCAACATGTTCTTTACCGCCGTCCTGCCGAGCACCTTCTCGATGGTTCCGATGAGGTAGAGCAGCTCGACCGGATTGTTGTTGCCGATATTGTAGAGGCGATACGGAGCGGCACTGGTGCCGGGATCGGGGACATCACCGTTCCACGCGTCATTGCCTGAAGCGGTACGGTCGTTTGTTAGCACAACACCTTCAGCGATGTCGTCGACGAACGTGAAGTCGCGCCGCATCTGCCCGTTGTTGAACACGTCGATCGGCTTGCCCGACAGGATCGCCTTTGTGAACAGGAACATCGCCATGTCAGGGCGACCCCACGGTCCGTACACCGTAAAGAACCGCAGCCCGGTCGTCGGCAGCTTGTAGAGATGGCTGTACGTGTGCGCCATCAGTTCGTTCGCCTTCTTGGTGGCGGCATAGAGTGACAGCGGGTGATCCACGTTCTGGTGGACGCTGAACGGCATCGCCGTGTTCGCGCCGTACACACTCGATGAAGACGCGTACGTAAGATGCTGCACGCCGTTGTGCCGGCAACCTTCGAGAATATTGGTGAATCCGACGATGTTGCTGTCGATATAGGCATGCGGATTCTCGAGTGAGTAGCGCACTCCCGCCTGCGCCGCGAGGTGAATCACCTTCTCGAAACGTCGCTCAGCGAACAGCTGTGCGATGCCGGTGCGATCCGCAACGTCGAGCTTCCGGAATGAAAATCCATCACGGCCGGTGAGGCGCGCCAGGCGCGCCTCCTTTAGCGTCGGGTCGTAATAATCGTTGATGTTGTCGATGCCGACGACTTCATCACCGCGGCCGAGCAGCGTGAGTGCAACGTGCGAGCCGATGAAACCAGCCGCGCCGGTCAGAAGAATGCGTGTCATTAAAGCAGTTCAAGTGGGCAGCGACAAATCAGACACTGCGGTCAGCGCACTTCGTGCTGCGCCAGCGCCATGTCAGCGTCGCACATCATCTGGACCAGGCCGCGAAAAGTCACCTTCGGTTCCCAACCAAGCACGCGTTTGGCCTTCGACGGATCGCCGAGCAACAGGTCAACCTCGGCCGGTCGCAGGTGACGCGGATCCTGCGTCACGACTGAGCGCCAGTCCAGATCGAGATACTCGGCTGCCGCCTCGAGGAATTCGTGCACCGAGTGCGTTTCACCGGTCGCAATCACATAGTCATCGGGCTGATCCTGCTGCATCATCAGCCACATCGCTTCGACGTAATCTCCGGCGAAGCCCCAGTCGCGCTTCGACTCGAGATTGCCGAGCGCGAGCGTCTTTTGCACGCCGGCTTTGATGCGCGTCAGACCGCGCGTGATCTTGCGCGTCACAAAGTTTTCGCCGCGCCGCGGGCTCTCGTGATTGAACAGAATCCCGCAGCTGGCCGGAAAGCCGTAGCTCTCCCGATAGTTCACGGTCAGCATGTGCGCGAACACTTTCGCGCAGGCGTATGGCGAGCGCGGATAGAACGGAGTCGTCTCTGACTGCGGCACCGCTTGCACCAGACCGTACTGCTCACTGGAACTGGCCTGATAGAACTTCGGTTTGATGCCGAGGCTGCGCATCGCTTCCAGCAGGCGTAGCGTACCGGTGCCGACGACGTCAGTCGTGTATTCCGGCACGTCGAAGCTCACGCGCACGTGGCTCTGAGCGCCAAGGTTGTACACCTCGTCCGGCATGACTGTGGCGAGCACGCGCTGCAACGACGATGAATCGCTCAGATCACCGTAGTGGAGCTTGAGCCGCGACCCTGACGAGATGTTGGGCAGTTCGTACAGCGGGTTGATTCGCTCGGTATTGAACGTGCTCGCCCGTCGCACGACACCGTGCACCTCATACCCTTTGTTCAGCAGGAATTCAGCGAGGTACGAGCCGTCCTGGCCGGTGATCCCGGTGATGAGCGCCTTGAGTGACGACACGGAAGTGGAAAGAAGTTGTCGGAACCACTCCGCGCGGCTTCGGCGCGCAGTGACGAGACGCGGAAAGTTAGTCGGGCTGCGGCCTGACGCTGGTGACGCGGTCATCGTCAGGCGGCACAATGCATTTCCTATGACGCCCTGGAGTGGGGAAATGCCCTCGGTGAGCCTTTTCGGCTAGATTTTGGGGGTTCAGCTCCGACCTCCACCGGTCGGTGGAGGTCGCTCTGCGCTGACCGCTGACTTCCGACAATCGCGACTGCGCGCCGCTTCGATCGATCCGGCCGTGACGCGCCCGACCGCGCGACCGTCAATGAGATCATGAACGCACTTGTCGAGAAGGTGAAACGCAGCTGGTCACGTGACTCAGACCTGCCGATGGTGGAGCGCGCCCGCAAGGGTTTTCGCTACCTGGCCGGCGCGATGCTGGCCCCGCTGTATCTGCGTGGTG
>JANMWU010000128.1:0-1660 GCA_031380785.1 Gemmatimonadaceae bacterium | reverse complement strand
CACTCCGTACGTGATCGTGCCAGGCACACCGCCGGAGCCGCCGGGCCGGGTGATCAACGGCTCCGGGTATTCGCAGGGTGGTGCGTCAACGGGGCGTGGCGCCGAACCGCGTTCACCGAGCGTCGGATCGTATAACGGCGGCAATGCGTCGACAGGATCGTCGGGTGGCGGTTCATCGGCTTCTCCAGCACCGGCAGCGGCACCCAGCAGCAGCGCGGGTGGTGGCGCGCAGCGCACCGCGAAGCCGAGGCCGTGATGCGTTCCCGGCGCACGCAGTGCCCCAGCATGTCGTCACGCGATCGTTCGCCATCGACGACAGCTCACAAACAGCTGCACTCTTCCCGTTTCATTCGCGGCTCCATGGTTGTTGCGCTGCTCGCGGCTGTGATGCCGCTTGGCGCGCAACCGACCACCGCACCGCTCGCCGATCCATGGGCGGCGTTTCTCGGCTGCTGGTCAACGTCATCGAATGGTGTCGTCGGTCCGATGGTGTGTATCGTGCCCAGCGATTCCGCGCAGCGCGTCGAGTTCATGACCGTCGATGGTGATTCTGTGTCGGTCCGCACGGTCGTCGACGCGTCGGGCAAGCCTCGCGCTCAGGTGCGCGGTGCGTGTGTCGGCTGGGAAGAGGCGCAGTGGTCCACCGATCAGCATCGCCTCTACATTCACGCTGACTATCGTTGCAGGAATGGAGACAATCAGCGCGCGGATGCCATCGTCGCGATGACACATGCCGATGCGTTCTCACAAGTGGAAGTCACCCTCGCCGACTCAGCGAAGCGCGCGAGGGTGGTAAACTTCATCGTGCAGCTCGACACGACGATGTATCCGGTCGAGGTTAAGCGGCGCCTCGGCAGCTATCGGCAACCGGTGCGGACCGACGCCGAACTCGAGCTGATCAACGCGGTGTCCCCAAGCGATGTGATGGACGCTGCCACAAATCTCGATCCAGCTGTCGTTCAGGCCTGGCTCGCTGATCGAGGAGAGTCGTCGCCGCTCTCAACGATCGAACTACGGTCTTACCGCATCGCGTCACTGGCTGCCATTTCAAGACAACCACTCATCGTTCCGCGCGCATTCAGTCGCGCATTCTCGGCCGCAGGCTACTGGAATGTGCCTTCCGCCCTTCAGTACCACGCCACGTATCGCAGCGAGAGCATGTTGACGAACATTCTGATCACGCCGGCGATGGTCAACTTCGGTGGCTCAGCCACCGGGTTCCCTGACACATCTCGTGGTGTGGCTTTTCGCTGGCCCTGACTTTACAAGACCATCGATCGAGCAATGTCAGCGCGCCGGCCGAGCCCACTCGTCCGGCGCGGTGTGCTTTTGCCGCGTCCTCAGGCCCGATTGCTGCACTAAGTAGCGTACCCTGCGCTCGCGCTCCCCGCTGAGCCTGGCTACGGTCAGCCCTGTACCCACGTAATGTCGTCATTCGGAAGCTTTCTCCAGCTCGGCCTGCACCACATACTCACGTTCGGGGCAGCTGATCACCTGCTCTTTCTGGCGACGCTCGTCCTCGCCCACGAATTCGGCAAGTGGCGTCCGCTGCTGATTCTCATCACGGCGTTCACAGTCGGGAACTCGCTCACGCTTGCGTTCGCCACGCTGAATGTCGTGCAGGTGAACGTGAAGGCAGTCGAGGCATTGATATCAGCCA
>JANMWU010000126.1:0-3125 GCA_031380785.1 Gemmatimonadaceae bacterium | reverse complement strand
TTCGGCGACATCAAGCGCGGCAAGCGTGAGATTCGCGTGTATCCGGCCGATCCGAAGACAGGGTGGACGGAAATCGAGTCGGCCGAGCCGAAGCAGTATGAAGTGCCGTCAGGCAAGCATCTCCGTGTGCACGAGGGTGACCGCGTGCGCGCCGGCGACCGTCTGTCGGAAGGCCCGGTGAATCCGCATGACATTCTCGCGATCAAGGGACCGCGTGCGGTGCAGGAGTATCTGCTGAACGAAGTGCAGGAGGTGTATCGCCTGCAGGGTGTGAAGATCAACGACAAGCACATCGGCGTGATCGTGCGTCAGATGCTGCAGAAGGTTCGCATTTCAGAGAGCGGAGACACGGAATTCCTGGAAGGGGAGCACGTGGAGCGCGCGATCTGGCTGAAGGAGAATCTGGCGATCGAGCTCAGTGGCAAGGCACCGTCACAGGCCGAACCGCTGCTGCTGGGAATCACGAAGGCGTCGCTGACGACGCAGTCATTCATCTCGGCTGCCAGCTTCCAGGAGACCACGCGCG
Organism: Gemmatimonadaceae bacterium; assembly: GCA_031380785.1. Lineage (GTDB taxonomy): Bacteria > Gemmatimonadota > Gemmatimonadetes > Gemmatimonadales > Gemmatimonadaceae > JACMLX01. The sequence continues at coordinate 2,599 of JANMWU010000126.1, read as the reverse complement.
TGCTGACCGATGCTGCGATCCGCGGTTCGCAGGACGATCTGTTGGGCCTGAAGGAGAACATCATCATCGGTCACCTCATCCCGGCGGGTACGGGTGTGTACCGGTACAACGATGTGGAGATTGACGGTATGGAGGCGCCGCCGCTGGCCGAGTCTCCGTACGATGCCAGCGCATCGTATCTGGAGCCACCGGCAACGACGGCGCTGTCAATGCCGGTGGCAGCGGGAGTACCGGCGGACGAGGAGTAGGCGGAACGCGGTTTGATGGAAGCGAACGGCCCGGGGCGAAATGCTCCGGGCCGTTTTGCGTCGAATTGATTCGTTTCAAGGGGTCAGAGATCTTGATCCGATCAAGATCTCTGACCCCTTGATCCTGCGCGCTGACTGTTCGCGTCAGTCGATCAGTTCCGACAGCAGCGCGCTGAATCCGGGCAGGACATCTTCACCATCGAGGGTGTCGGACGCCGTCAGCGTCAATTGTGTGCCATCGGCGCGGTACACGCGCGCCACGCGACGCTCGGGGTCCACGATCCACACGAGTCGCGCGCCGGCATCGATCCAGTCTCCGACCTTGGCCAGCACCTTGCCGGCCCTGTCTGAAGGAGAGAGGACTTCGACTGCGAGATCCGGGGCGAACTCGGCATACCCGCGCGGAAGCGGCGAAGGTATTCGCTCCGAACGAATGAACGCGACGTCAGGCGCACGCACCGTATCGGGATTGCGAACGAGCGTGAATCCTGTTTCGGCGGCAAGCACGTGTCCGAGTTTGTTCGTGCGCACATGTATGCCAATCGCAAGCAAAAACTGACTGGCGACGTAGCCATGTCGGTACCCGGGCGGTTCGCGCACAAGCATGTGGCCAGCCACGAGCTCCGTGCATTTGTTCGGCACCGGATTCGCCATAAGATCTTCGGCGGTCATGAGCGTGGCCTGATACGGCACGGCGTCGTTGCGTTGGGCGGTGTGTGTCATGCGGGGAGACTACAGACGGACGTCACGGGATCGTCACGCGCTGAATGAATAGCATGCAATTCCAGCCGTGCGGCCGTTGCAACGAAATGATGATGCTTGACCATGCGAGCGGCGTGGCACGCGTACATTTTTAAGGCATGCACTGCCGCATCCCGTTCAGACTGCTTCAGGCCGCCCTGCCGCTCATCGTGCTGGTCGCGTGCCGGAACTCCACGCCGCCGTCCGCAGTCGCGGAATCGAAGGTCTCACCGCGGCTTCCGACCGGCGTGCGACTCGATCCTGCCGGCCCGCGCAGCGATGTCGGATCGCTGCCCTTGGCGGCTGTGCTGTCGCCGGATTCCGCGCACATTGTGCTGCTGCTGAATGGCTGGCGGCAGCAGGGCGTACAGGTGGTGAACGCGAGGAGTGGTGCGGTAACGCAGACTCTCGATCAGCCGGCGGCGTTTATCGGTCTGGCGTTTTCAATCGATGGCCAGACGCTGTTCGCGTCGGGTGGCAACACTGACGTCGTCTATCGCTACGACTGGCGCGCAAACCGCCTCACGCTGCGCGATTCGCTCATCATTCGCAGCAAGCCCAGTCCGAGGAGCAACGGCGCCAGCTATCCCGCCGGCCTCGCACAAAGCCGTGACGGACGCCTGCTGTATGTCGCCGAAAATCTCGCCGACTCAGTCGCCGTGGTGGATCTTGCGTCGGCGAAGGTCGTGCAGCGGGTCGCGGCCGGTCGATATCCGTATGGTGTCGTGGTTGGCGTTGATGGCACTGTCTTTGTGTCAAGCTGGGGCACTGCGAACGTGCACCCGTACGTGGCGACCGCCGGTGTCCTCACCCCGCTGCCACCAATCGCCGTCGCACGACATCCCTCGACATTGCTGTTGAGCGCCGATGGATCGCGACTCTTCGTCGCCTCCGCATCCACTGACGCGATCAGCGTGATTGACGCGAAGACTCGCAGCGTGACGACCACGCTCAGGGATCCGACGCCCGCCAATCTCGGGCAGGGCAGCGCGCCGATCGGACTCGTTCTTTCCGCGGATGGATCGCGACTCTTCGTCACCGAGGGTGACAACAATGCGGTGGCCGCGTTTGCGCTCAGTGCAAAGACGGCCGGTGTCGGAAGCGGAATGCGCGACTCACTGCTCGGTCGCGCGCCGGTCGGCTGGTATCCGGCATCAGCAGTGCTGCTGAATGACACGCTGCACGTGATCGACGCGAAAGGGCGGGGCACAGCCGCCAACCCAAAGCTGCCGCAGCCCGGCGTCACGGGATTCAAGCCGGAAGATCGCGCCAACAACTACACCGACGGTCAGATCAACGGTACGGTGACCAGACTGCCGTTGGCGTTGTTCGCCGAGCCAAGTCTTGCGGCACTGTCAGGTCGCGTTGCGCGCGCGAACAACTGGGATGCACCGTCGGTGGGCAACGGGATGCCACCGATCAGGCATGTGATTTACGTCATCAAGGAGAATCGCACCTACGACCAGGTTTTCGCCGACATGAAGCAGGGCGATGGCGATACTACGCTGTTGTTTTTCCCGGGAGCCACGTCGCCGAATCATCATGCGCTGGCCGAACGCTTCGGCTTGTATGATCGATTCTTTGTGAATGCCGAAGTCAGCGCGGATGGG
>JANMWU010000103.1:0-5846 GCA_031380785.1 Gemmatimonadaceae bacterium | reverse complement strand
GAAGACGATGATCTTCTCGCCCTTGCCGTGCTTGACGATCTCGCCAGAGACCTTGGCACCGGCGAGCGTGGGAACGCCCGTCCTGACCGCGGAGCCATCGGAACCGAGCAGGACTTCGTTGAATTCGACCGACGAACCGGCATCGCCGAGCAGGGTCGGAATGCGGTAGGTCTGTCCGGCACTCACGCGGAACTGCTTTCCGCCGGTGCGAATGATGGCGTAGCTCATTGGTGTACGACGTGTAAGGGTAAGTAGCCCACACGGTTAGCCGACTTGCCCGGGCGTTTCAAGGGGGCCCGCGAACAAAGGGTCAGAGTCGCTGCTCAAGCAGCGACTCTGACCCTTTGATCGATCAAGGACTCTGACCCCTTGATCGCGCGTCAGGCCAAAGCGTACTGGGCTGTCACATCCCGTTGGGCGCCCTTCACCACCAGCTTGTACTCGTCCGGCCTCAGCAACGGGTCATCCCGGAGTTCCAGGGGGAACGACACGACCTTCTCAAGCCGCGCCAGAATGTCCGGCTCCTGCTCCAGGACGTACATGGCCACGTCCGGATGCAGCTTGACCACCATCGGGTCGCGCCTTCCTTCGACGCCGATCCGCTTCACCGAGCGCTCCACCCGCCGCACGATCGTTTCGGGGGTGAAGATGCGACCAGTGCCGTTGCAGGTCGGGCAGGGTTCAGTGGTCGCCTGCAAATGGCTGGCGCGCACCCGCTGGCGGGTCATCTCGATCAGTCCGAGCTCGCTGACCGTGAAGGCCTTCGTGCGCGCGCGGTCGCGACCGAGATGGGTGCGCAGCTCCTGCAGCACCTTGTCGCGGTTGGCGCGCGTTTCCATGTCGATGAAGTCGCAGACGATGATGCCGCCCACATCACGAAGACGGAGCTGACGCGCAACTTCGCGCGCCGCTTCCATGTTCGTCTTCATGATCGTTTTTTCGGGGTCCTTCTTACCCGTATAGCGGCCCGAGTTGATGTCGATTGACACCAGTGCTTCGGTGGGCTCGACGATCAGGTAGCCGCCCGACGGCAGGTCACAGCGGCGCTTGAAGATGTCACGGATTTCCGCTTCCACTTCGTGCTTGTCGAACAGCGGCTGTGTCTCTTCATACAGCTGCACGCGATCAACCAGCTCCGGGCCTACACCTTTCAGATACTCGACGATTTCGTTGTATAGCTGACGACTGTCGACAACCAGTTTGTCGACCTTGGCGCTGAACAGATCGCGGATGATGCCGCGCGCCAGGTTGGTCTCACGATGCACGAGTGCCGGAGCGCGCATGAACTGCCGCTTCCGGTTGATGCGCTTCCAGTTGTTGATCAACCCCGTCAGTTCGCGTTCGAACGTCTCGGCCGTCACATCTTCGCCGACCGTGCGCACGATCACGCCGCCCGCGTCTTTCGGCAGGAAGGCGTTGACCTGTTCCTTGAGCCGCTGGCGCTCAGCCCGTTCGCCGATCTTCCGGCTTACACCAACGCGCGATGCGAACGGCATATACACCAGGAATCGACCGGCCATGGACACCTGCGCCGTAACGCGCGGGCCCTTGGTGGAGATCGGCTCCTTGCTGACTTGCACCAGTACGGTGTCGCCGCGCTTCAGGACGTCCTGGATCTGCGGCGCTTCCTTCTTCGGCGCGCGTCCTGATGACGGTGTCTCGCTGCCGCGAGCGGCGGCATCCTGTGCCGCCTCGGCCGCGTCGTCCCCATCATTGTCGTCATCGTCATCATCGTCGTCGTCATCCGTTTCGTACACGAGATCAGATGCGTGCAGAAACGCACTTTTTTCTGTTCCGATGTCGACGAAAGCCGCCTGAAGTCCCGGCTGGACTGCTTCGACCCGTCCGAGGTAGATGTCGCCGACCATGCGGCGTGCCTCCGGACGTTCAACGAGCAGCTCGACGAGCTGGTCGTCTTCAATGATCGCCACGCGCACTTCCCGTGCGGCGGCATTTATCAGTATATCGCGCTTCATGCACGCCTCGCGGCACCGCGTGAGGCGACCCGGACACACGCAGCCCGTGGGCTGACCTACGTGACCATCGACCGACGCGCGGACGCGCATCAGCCACCAGCGGCTGCCGCACTGCACGTTCCACCCGGTCGAATCAGTGTCGCCCGCCCGCAAATGAATTGCGGCTCCGCGGGCTAAACTGCGACCGGTGGCCATCAGTGATGACCGGTGAAACGAGTACGGCCCGATGAGCACGACGCCGCCACTCCAGCGCCGATTGCAAACCGGGGTCACACCACGCCGTCACGGGGGTCGCTCCGCGACAGCGATCGAGCGCAGCACACTGTCGCGCGCCGCATTCTTACGCGAAGCCTATATCGACGCAACGCGTTGCAACAGCCCATCTTGCGAGATTCTGACGCTGTCCGCAAGCGGGTGTGCTCCGGCGCAGACAGCAGATTGAAGTTTGTTGCGGTGACCGGCAATTCTTCATGCCTGAGGCCAATTCATGTCCGGTGATCCGATCGATCCGAGTGCGCGCCGTCTGCCGCAGAAATTTTCAGCGCCAGGGACTGAAAATCAGCCAGCACAGTACGAGCAGAAACCCCAGGCCGGCCTGCCATTCATTGTGCCGCCAATAGAGCGAAACGCTGAATCCGCCTGCGCGATCGGAACCTGCCGGTCCGCGCCACCCTGACACGCGAGGCAGGAATGCCGGGACGTTCGACGCGTATTCCTTGTACGCGTCGCCGTAAAGCGTGAGCAGATAGGCGCTCTCGCGCTCGATGGTCGGCTTGTACACGATGTACCAGAACGCCAGCACGAACACGACCATGATCGGGTGCGCGGTCATCGCGAAGCCAAGCGCCAGCAGGAAGCTGCCGAGGTAGAGCGGATTGCGCGTGTGCGCGTATGGACCGGTGGTGGTGAGCGTCTCGTTCTTGACGATGTGGCCGGTGGCCCAGGCCCGTATCAGCACACCGACGAACGCGATTGCAGCGCCGATCGCAATCTTCTGCGGCGTCGCGTAACGTGGCGCAAACCAGAGGAACGCGAGGCCGAACAGAAATCCAAGTGGTACGCGAATGCGCTGCGTCAGCGAGCGCGCACCATCCGTCACCCGGTGATCTCCTTCACCAGATGCCGCGCGATCACGAGCCGCTGAATCTCGGAGGTGCCTTCGCCGATTTCGCAGATCTTCGCATCACGCATGAAACGCTCGACCGGATAGTCCTTGGTGTAACCGTAGCCACCGTGAATCTGGATTGCCTTGAGCGTCGCGCGCATCGCGAGCTCAGAGCAGAACAGCTTGGCCATCGCGGCTTCCTTGCTGTACGGCTTGCCCAGCTGCGCCAGCATGGCTGCGTGGTACGTGAGGTGTTTGCCCGCTTCGATCTCGGTTGCCATGTCGGAGAGCTGAAACGACACGCCCTGGAAATTTACGATGGACTGGCCGAATTGCTTGCGCTCGAGCGAATACTTGCGGGCTTCCTCGAACGCTCCTTCGGCGATGCCGAGTGACAGCGCTGCGATGCCGATGCGTCCGGCGTCGAGTGTCTTCATGAAATTGATGAAGCCCATTCCCTCGGCGCCGAGCAGGTTTTCGGCGGGCACTTCGACATTCTCGAAGATCAGTTCGCGTGTGTCACTGGCGCGCCATCCGAGCTTGTCTTCCTTCTTGCCGGCGCGGAATCCAGGCATCGGCACAATCGAGTCATCGTGACCAACGCCGACCGCGCGCGCTGCGGCGAGATCGGTCGTCTCCTTGGTCACGATGAACGAGCTGATGCCCTTCGTTCCGGCCGACGGATCGGTAACGGCGGTCACGATGAACACTTCACCGACGCCAGCGTGCGTGATGAACCGCTTGGAGCCATTCAGCACGTAGTGTCCGTTCCGGCGCACGGCCGTGGTCTGCGTGCCGCCGGCGTCACTGCCGGCGTTCGGCTCGGTCAACCCAAATCCGCCCAGCACCTTTCCCGACGCCAGCATTGGCACGTAGCGCTTCTTCTGAGCGTCATTGCCGAAATACACGATCGGAGACGTGCCGAGCGTGGTATGCGCGGAGATTGTGATCGAGTGGCTGGCGCAGACCTTCGCCAGCTCGTGAATGGCGATGATGAAGGCCGTTGTGTCGAATCCGGTGCCGCCGAGATCTTCGGACCACGGGATCCCGAAGAGCCCGAGTTCGGCCATCTTTGCGACGTTCTCCCACGGGAACGTGGAGTCAGCGTCGTGCCGGCTGGCAACCGGCTTGATGTGATCGGTGGCGAAGGCGCGAACCATCTCCCGGACCTGGAGATGCTGTTCGTTGAAGTAGAGTGAGTCGTCCATTTGACTGATGTTGGGGGCAGCCGCACGCGGGCGCCCGTAGACCTTCAAAACTAGCGTAGTGCAGACGCGCGGCCGGGTCTGACAGTATCAGCGCCGGTGTGCCCGAATCACGTTCAGGAAAGGCTCGGCATACTTCTCGAGCTTCTGCGGGCCGACGCCGGGCACCGCCAGCATCGCGGCCGGCGTCAGCGGTCGACGGGTGGCGAATGCGGCCAGCGTCGAGTCGGCAAACACGATGTAGGCTGGCTTGCCGGCAGCAAGCTGGGCGCGACAGGCCTTGAGCGCGTTGAACAGATCCGTATCGGATTCGGTCACGGCGCCACCCTTCTCCTTCGACTTGCGTTGCGCATCACGCCTCACGGCAGGGTCGCGCGGCGCCCTCGTTCTCGCATCTCCCCCGTTGGACCACGCTCGCTGAATCGACGGTGCACTGCGCGTTTCACCGAGACAGTTGTCGCAGGCGCCGCATTCCGATCGCGCGGCGGGATCGCCGAACCATTTGAGCAGTGCCTGGCGGCGACAGGTTTTCGCGTATGCGTACCGCTGCATCGCCTCAAGCTTGTCGAACTCCCGCTGACGTCGCCGATCGATTGACAGCCAGTCGATCGCGACGCGATCGAGCGACATTGACGGATCAACCAGCCGCAGCCCGCCACCAACGCGCTCCACTTGTACGAACTGCCGCGCCTCTAGCGACTCGAGCATCGGCAACGCACCGACAAATCCGCCAAAGCCAGGCGGCAATCCATCGAGATCAATCACGGCGCCACGTGACAACTGGTCCTTCGCCACGCGCCAGCAGGCGCGCAACAGCTCGCGCTGCATTTCGTAGCCGTCACCGAGTTCATCGCGAATTCGGTCCGGCGCAGCGAGCAGCCGCAGTTTCACGAGACCCGCCGACTCGGGATCCCATCGCAGCACGCCAGCGTCGGCCAGCAGTCGCAGCGCCGACTCCACGGCTTTCGGCGATGTCTTGCCGCCGATACCGCCCGCCAGTTCTTCGGCGCTGGCGGCTACCGCACCACCGCGGTCGGCCTCGCGCTGACAGCGGCGATGCACCTGTTCAATCAGCGTGCGCTCGGGAAGCGCTGACTTGATGAAGAATTCGTGCGTGAAACGATCCGGAAATGCATGCAGCAGCACACAGCGACTCTGGCCGCCGTCACGACCCGCGCGTCCCGCCTCCTGGTAGTACGCTTCGAGCGTGCCTGGCATGGCGTAGTGCACCACCAGTCGCACGTCGGACTTGTCAACGCCCATGCCGAAACTGTTTGTCGCGACGATGACGCGCGTGCGTCCTGACATGAAGAAATCCTGCACGCGACGGCGTCGCTCGTCGTCAAGGCCCGCATGATAGGCACTTGCCGGAATGCCATTGTCGTCGAGCAGCTGCGCCATGCGTTCGACCGTCTTGCGGGTGGACGCGTACACGATTCCGGTGCCGTCGTCGAGATTCCGCAACAGGTCGAGCACGACCGCGTCTTTCTCGCGATCGCCTTTGGCCGATATCACGCCGTACGAAAGATTCGGCCGATCGAATCCCGTGACGATGATTTC
>JANMWU010000093.1:0-3607 GCA_031380785.1 Gemmatimonadaceae bacterium | reverse complement strand
CCAGATGAACGCGGCCATGATGTACCACACACTGACATACAGATGCTCGACTTCGCGCATGACAATCGTCGACAGCAGGCTCAGTCCCACCAGACCGCCACCGATCACGATAAACGGGTCGGCCCAGTAGCGCGGCATCTCAAGCCACTCGAGGCCATCGCTGTATCCGGCCAGAATGCCGACGATGCCCAGCACCATGCCGATGTTCCAGAAATACAAACCGGCTTCGGCGGCCTTCGGCACTCGCAGCTCGGTATGCACGAGTCGCGGAATGATCCACACGCCGACGCCGAGCATCGCACTGCTGGCCCAGCCATACGCCATCGCGTTCAGATGCGCCGTACGCACACGGCCGAACGTGAGCGCGGGATTACTCACCAGCCAATCGGGCGTATGCAGTTTGATGCTGGCGATCAGGCCAAATACCGAACCAACCAGCAGCCAGATCACGGCGAATGCAAATGCGCGGATCGCGACGCGCCGACTGGACGCATCGGCACGAAGGCGGATGTCGAGATTTTCCATGTCGGTGATCGGCGATGCCATGTCCAGCACCTTCGGCGACAGCGTCGTGCTCACTCCGTTCCGCCCCAGACGCCCGGTGTGGCCGCAGCGTGTGTGGGCCCGAACTCTTCCACGCGTGCAGCGCGCTGCGCGGCTGTTTCCCACGGTCGCGTGACGTTGAAATCATCGTCGTCCATCGGCAGCAGCGCCTGGCTGTTGATGCGATCGAAATGGCCGTCCCGCCACGCCCAGACAAATGCGGCGACGGTGAGCAGGCCAAGAATTGTGATTGCGAGAGTTACGGTGAGCGACGACGGAAGCATGTCCTTCCTCAAGAGCGCAGAGGCGCGAATTGTACTGCGATAGAACCACCGAGTGCCAGAGACTGGTTCCTGAGTCCCTTCATTCAAGGTGCAGCAAGAACGTGGGTCAAGTACACGCGCTCGTCAGTTTCGTGCAGCACTGCCGATCGTGAGACACTCGGCGAATCGCGAGATACACAAAAGACGGTTCAGCGCCCAACTTCGTGTGTAGGGTCTGTACGACCTCGTCACAGGTCATTGGGTGTCTGGCGCCCGCTGATCGCGACCGGCGACTGCTCGACCGCGCGGCCCCAGCTGTCGCGCCAGCGCAAGGGCGGGTGCGCCTCCGGACGCCGACCAACGCCACGAACGCGGCAATCTGCCGACGGACGATGCGGCGTACGCGACATCAGCCGGCAAACACATACGCCAGACCGCGCTCCTGCATCCGCGTGAACGCCACGACCATCGCGGGAACAGTGGTGACTCGGCCAATGATTCCGCCTTCGATTGCCGCCTTCACGTCAACGGCAGTGCCCAGGCCTGCCGCGACGAGCTTCCGGGTCGCGCCAGCAATTGTGTTGCGGCAGACGAGGAACGTGACACCGCGTTCCTGAAGCGCCTCGACCGTCTGCTCGGCATTCACCAGCCCTTGCGGCTGCAGGTTGGCGGCGATGAAAGGGTTTCGCATCGCAGGCGCTTTCGTCGCGGGATCCATGATGCCGTACTGTTCGCCGAGCTTGTAGCGCGCCCACAACGCATCGTTGAGGACAATCGGGATGCCCGTGCCGCGAACGGCCAGCACAAGGTTTACCAACGGTGGCTCTGCCTGATATTCGTTCTTCCACGCATCGAGCAGGTTTTTTGCCTGCGTCAACGCGGTGCCGTTCTTGTGCGTCTCGACGTCGAAGACCGTTTTGTGCTTCCCCGTCAGTGCGCGAAGCCAGGCCTCGTCGGGTTCGGCGGCGTGCGCAAGCTGCGCGGGAGCGGCGAGGGTCAGCCCCGTAAACGCGACAGCAGCGGCGGACAACCGCGCGAGGAAGCTGCGGCGTGGGCTGGAGTATTCGCTCTGGAACATGGAATGCCTTGGTTCAGTGTTGAGGGTTGGTCGTGCGCGTGCGCCTGGAATCGGCGCCGACCGGCTAGCGCGACGGCGTCACGTTTTCGCGCGTATCGCGAACGAACCGGTCGCGCGCCGGCATGCGCACAGACGGAAGCGACCTTGCGTCCATTACCGTGGACTTTGCGATGATCTCGTTCTCGGCGAGTAGAAAGGCCGTCAGGCTGTACACTTCCGGTGGCTGAAGGGAGCCGGGGGCGTTCAATGGCATCGCCCGCTGCAAGTAGTCATACACCGTAGTCGCATACGGCCAGTAGTTGCCAATCGTCTTCACGTAGGCGAGATCGCGCCCGAACGGAAAACCTGCGCGCGGCTCACGCCCGATGAGTCTGGGGTATGCGGTAGCGCCCGAGCCAAGCCCCTCGCCGCGTTGTCCATGACAGAGCGCACATTTCTGCGCGTAGATGCGTGCACCCTGCGCGTGCGTCCCGCTGCCCGGCGGCAGGCCTGTTCCCGACGCATTCACATCACGATTCCAACGCGCTACCTCCACGTCCGTCGCAGCACGCCCAACCGCGAAATGCTCGGGCAACCGGGGTGCCGTACGAACCGTGGCAGGTCGTCGGGTGCCAACGCTCGGCGGTGAGTCATTGGCCTCGTGCTTCGCATTGCAGCCCATTGCGATGAAAGAAAAAAGCACAGGCATTGCGCGGAGTATCTCGGCGCCGCTTCTCATTTGTCCACCGCGTACGTGACGCGTCCATCAGGCTGAATTGCCCAAGCGTGCATGTGATTGAAGTGAAAGTCGGTACCGGCTCCGCGAACTGCGCGGAACTCTGCGCGCGTTGGCTGGCTTCCGCCCCGTTCGTCGGTGGCGCGGCTCATCAGTGTCGCGGCACGTCCGTCCCACTCCCACATGAGCGAGAAGCGCGTGTGCGCTTTTGACAGCACAGGCTCGTGAAGTGTGCCCTCGGTCCACGTCGCTCCGCCATCTGTACTCAGGTCGACACGGGCGATTTTGCCTTGCCCGCTCCACGCGAGGCCAGAAATCTGCTGCCATCCGGCTTTCAGCAGTCGCTGCGGGAAAACTGGTGCCGTGATGATGGATTTCGCATCCATCACGAAGCTGAACTGTCGCGCCGTATCGTTTGGCAGCGGGTCGGTGTACTTGGACGTCTCGTCACGTGACATGTTCGGCTGATCGACGAGCTCTATTCGGCGAAGCCACTTGATGCACATGTTGGCTTCCCAGCCCGGCAACAGCAACCGCACGGGGAATCCATTCGATGGCCGAAGCGGTTCGCCATTCTGCGCATACACTACCAGCGCATCGTCCATCGCCTTTTCCATTGGCACGCTGCGCGAGAGTACCGCAGCGTCGCCACCTTCCGCCAGCAGCCAGGTGGCACTGCGATGGGCGCCAACTTCCGAAAGGAGTGTTGAGAGGCGCACGCCTGTCCATTCACTGTTGCCGGTCAGCCCCTCGAGGAGCTGCGGTGTCAGGTCGGCTTTTGGCGCACGGTAGCCAGTGCGTCCGTTGCCGGAGCACTCGAGGAAGCAGACGCGCGACACGCTGGGAAGCCGCTTCAGATCATCCAGTGTGAATATCGTCGGTCGGTCGACGAGCCCATGGAGCATCAGCGTGTAACGCGTCGGGTCGATGTGAGCAACTCCGTTGTGATGTCGCTCGAAGTGCAGATCTGCCGGTGTGATGGTGCCCGTCAGATCCTGTAACGGAGTG
>JANMWU010000089.1:0-3640 GCA_031380785.1 Gemmatimonadaceae bacterium | reverse complement strand
CGTTGGCCAGTTGCCAACCACGAAGATGATCGGAAACCAGATGAACGCGGCCATGATGTACCACACACTGACATACAGATGCTCGACTTCGCGCATGACAATCGTCGACAGCAGGCTCAGTCCCACCAGACCGCCACCGATGACCAAGAATGGGTCAGCCCAGTAGCGTGGCATCTCCAGCCACTCCAGTCCATCACTGTAGCCGGCGAGAATGCCGACGATGCCCAGCACCATGCCGATGTTCCAGAAGTACACCCCCGCTTCAGCGGCCTTCGGCACGCGGAGCTCAGTGTGTACCAGCCGCGGAATGATCCACACGCTGACGCCGAGCATCGCACTGCTCGCCCAACCGTACGCCATCGCATTCAGATGGGCGGTGCGAACGCGCCCGAATGTCAGTGCCGGGTTGCTCACCAGCCAATCGGGGGTATGCAGTTTGATGCTGGCAATCAGGCCAAATACCGAACCAACCAGCAGCCAGATCACGGCGAATGCAAACGCGCGGATTGCGACCTGCCGGCTCGACGCATCAGCACGCAGGCGGATGTCGAGGTTTTCCATGTCGGTGATCGGCGATGCCATGTCCAGCACCTTCGGCGACAGCGTCGTGCTCACTCCGTTCCTCCCCAGACGCCCGGTGTGGCCGCAGCGTGTGTGGGCCCGAACTCTTCCACGCGTGCAGCGCGCTGCGCGGCTGTTTCCCACGGTCGCGTGACGTTGAAATCGTCGTCGTCCATCGGCAGCAGCGCCTGTGAACTGATTCGATCGAAATGACCCTTGCGCCACGCCCACACGAATGCGGCGACAGTCAGCAGGCCCAGGATCGTGATGGCGAGTGTTACCGTGAGTGACGACGGAAGCATGTCCTTCCTCAAGAGCGCCGGGGCGCTGGATGCACTGCAACAGAACGCCCAGGCGCCAGAGAGTGGTTCCCGGGCGCTCCTGCTTCATAGTGCAACAGGAACGTGGGTCAAATACCTGCGATCGGACATCTCGTGCAATACTGCCGACCGTAAGACACTCAGAGAGTTACGAGATAAGCAAAAGATTGTTCGGCGCGCAACCGTCGTGAACCAGGCGCGGTGCAGGTCAGATTCGAATGCCACCGAGGCACTCCGGGTTGGCTCGTAATTGAGCCGGAGGCCGGACGCCACCACGAACGGGTAAACTGGCCGCGCAACCCCAGCGGGCCAACGGCAACAAGAATCGCGGCCAACCACTGCTCGACGATACCACGTATCACGAACATCAGCCTGCAAAAACATACGCCAGTCCGCGCTCCTGCATGCGCGTGAACGCCACCACCATCGCGGGAACAGTGGTGACCCGGCCAATGATTCCGCCTTCGATTGCCGCCTTCACCTCGACGGGGGTGCCCAGGCCTGCCGCGACGAGCTTCCGGGTCGCACCCGCAATTGTGTTGCGGCAGACGAGGAACGTGACACCGCGTTCCTGAAGCGCCTCGACCGTCTGCTCGGCGTTCACCAATCCCTGTGGCTGCAGATTGGCGGCGATGAACGGGTTGCGCATTGCAGGGGCTTTCGTCGAGGGATCCATGATGCCGTACTGTTCGCCGAGCTTGTAGCGCGCCCACAGCGCATCGTTGAGAACGATCGGGATGCCCGTGCCGCGAACCGCCAGCACAAGGTTCACCAACGGTGGCTCTACCTGATACTCGTTCTTCCAGGCATCGAGCAGGTTTTTTGCCTGCGTCAACGCGGTGCCGTTCTTGTGCGTCTCGACGTCGAACACCGTTTTGTGCTTCCCCGTGAGTGCGCGAAGCCAGGTCTCGTCAGGCTCGGCGGCGTGCGCAAGCTGCGCGGGAGCGGCGAGGGTCAGCCCCGTAAACGCGACAGCAGCGGCGGACAACCGCGCGAGGAAGCTGCGGCGTGGGGTGGAGTATTCGCTCTGGAACATGGAATGCCTTGGTGCAGTGTTGAGGGTTGGTAGTGCGCGTGCGCCTGGATTCGGCGTCGTCCGGCTAGCGTATCGGTGACACGTTTTCGCGCGTATCGCGAACGAACCGGTCGCGCGCCGGCATGCGCACCGACGGAAGCGATCTTGAATCCATGGCCGTGGACTTTGCGATGATCTCGTTCTCGGCGAGGAGAAACGCCGTCAGACTGTACACTTCCTGCGGCTGCAGGGAGCCGGGGGCGTTCAATGGCATCGCCCGCTGCAGATAGTCGTACACCGTAGTCGCGTAGGGCCAGTAGTTACCGATCGTCTTCACGTACGCGAGATCGCGCCCGAAGGGAAAACCTGCGCGCGGCTCACGCCCGATGAGTCTGGGGTATGCGGTAGCGCCCGAGCCAAGGCCCTCGCCGCGTTGTCCATGACAGAGCGCACATCTTTGCGCATAGATGCGTGCACCCTGCGCGTGCGTCCCGCTGCCCGGCGGCAGGCCTGTTCCTAACGCATTCACATCGAGATTCCAACGCGCCACCTCCACGTCTGTCGCAGCGCGACCAACCGCGAAACGCTCGGGCAACCGGGGCGCCGTACGAACGGTGGCAGGTCGTCGGGTGCCGACGCTCGGCGGTGAGTCACCGGCGTCGTGATTCGCATTGCAGCCCATTGCGATGAAAGAAAAAAGCACAGGCGTTGCGCGCAGTATCTCCGCGCCGCTTCTCATTTATCCACCACGTACGTGACGCGTCCATCAGGCTGAATTGCCCAGGCGTGTATGTGATTGAAGTGAAAGTCGGTACCGGCGCCGCGCACCGCGCGGAACTCTGCGCGCGTCGGCTGGATTCCGCCCCGTTCATCGGTCGCGCGGCTCATCAGCGTGGCTGCACTGCCGTCCCACTCCCACATGAGCGAGAAGCGCGTGTGCGCTTTGGACAGCACCGGTTCGTGAAGTGTGCCCTCTGTCCACGTCGCTCCGCCATCGGTACTCACGTCAACACGGGCGATTTTGCCTTGCCCGCTCCAGGCCAGGCCAGTAATCTGCTGCCATCCGGGTTTCAGCAGTCGCTGCGGGAAAACCGGCGCCGTGATAATGGATTTCGCATCCATCACGAAGCTGAACTGTCGCGCCGTGTCGTTCGGCAGCGGGTCGGTGTACTTGGACGTCTCGTCACGTGACATGTTCGGCTGATCGACGAGCTCTATTCGGCGAAGCCACTTGATGCACATGTTGGCTTCCCAGCCCGGCAACAGCAGGCGCACCGGGAAGCCATTCGATGGCCGAAGCGGTTCGCCGTTCTGCGCATACACTACCAGCGAATCGTCGATTGCCTTTTCCATCGGCACGCTGCGCGACAGCACCGCGGCGTCGCCACCTTCCGCCAAGAGCCAGGTGGCGCTGCGGTGAGCGCCAACCTCCGAGAGCAGTGTTGACAGGCGCACGCCGGTCCATTCACTGTTACCTGTGAGACCTTCGAGGAGCTGTGGTGTCAGCTCGGCCTTCGGCGCACGGTAGCCCGTACGTCCGTTGCCTGAGCACTCGAGAAAGCAGACGCGCGAAACGCTGGGCAGTCGCTTCAGGTCATCCAGCGTGAATATCGTCGGTCGGTCGACGAGCCCATGGAGCATCAGCGTGTAACGCGTCGGGTCGATGTGAGCAACTCCGTTGTGATGTCGCTCGAAGTGCAGATCTGCCGGTGTGATGGTGCCCGTCAGATCCTGTAACGGAGTG